>CBFGZN010000045.1:0-13814 GCA_965653255.1 uncultured Solirubrobacterales bacterium
GAGCGGGTCAGGTGAACCGGGCGCAGGCGCGATCGTCGAGGCGGTTGGCCAGCCGGTCCGTGACCTCGACGTCGTCGTGCTCGGACAGGGCGACGCCCAGCACCGCCTCGATCGTCGTGTCGCTCGCCGCGGCCTGATCGATCGTCAAGCCGGGCAGGATGTACGGCTCCTGGGCGATCCCCCAGCCGGCGACGATCGCCACGACCGCCATGGCGGCCGCGATGCGTGCGGCGCCGTAGCGGCGGTTGACGACCAGCACGAGCGCGGTCACGCCGGCGACCCCCGATGCGAGCAGTGCCACCAGACCGGCGCCGCTGGTCAGGCCGTCGTAGAGATCCGGTGCGTCGGCGTTGAGCACGAACGGGCCGGCGGCGGCGAGTGCGCCGGAAACGAGGCCGGCGATCAGCGCGCGAGCGCGGAAGGACTCCGCGATCTCAGGCGCGTCGATCCGGCGTGCGTCGGCGGCCAGGTAGACAGCGGCGAGATAGGCCGAGGTCGCGACCGCGAGCGCACCGATCAGCAGCGCCGTCGAGTTCGCCCAGCTCGTGATCTCGTCGCCCTGGGCGTTGCCGACCGGGACGCGGCCCGAGGCGATCCCGCCGACGACGAGGCCGAGCGCGAACGGGGTCAGGATCGACGAGAGCGCGAACAGCAGACTGACCGCACCCTCCTCGCGCGGTGTCGTCGTGCCCGCGCGCAGGGCATATGCGGCGCCGCGCAGGATGATCCCGACGCCCGCTATGAACAGCGGGATCGTCAGCGTCGAGACGATCGACCCGAACGCCTCCGGGTAGCACGTCCAGGCCATCACCAGCACGAAGATCAGCCAGACGTGGTTGGCCTCCCAGACCGGGGCCATCGAGCGGTGGGTGTGGTCGCGCAGCGCCTCGCCACGCTTACCGCGCGCTGTCAGCTCCCACAGGCCGGCGCCGAAGTCGGCGCCGCCGAGCACCGTGTAGGCGGCGAGGCCGACGAGGATCAGGATCGCGGGGATCTCAGCCAACGCCGCCACCTCCGGAGACCGGCGCCGCGTCCTCCTCAAGCGGGCGCGCGGCGAGCCGGCGCAGCACCCAGATGGTGCCCGCGAGCACGCTCGCGTAGACGAGCGCCAGCGTCGCGTAGCCGACCGGGATGCCGCCGGCGCCCGTCACCGCGTCCTCGGTGCGCATCACGCCGTAGACCACCCATGGCTGGCGGCCGACCTCGGTCGTCACCCAGCCGGCGATCAGCGCCACCACCGCCAACGGACCGGCGGCGATCGCCGCACGCCAGAACCAGCGCGACTCCGGCAGCCGTCGCCGGCGCACGCGCACATAGAGGAACACCGCCGCCAGCGCCGCCAACAGGCTGCCGATCGTGACCATCGTCAAGAACGAGGCGCGCACGATCCCGACCGGCGGGCGGTCGTCGGGCGGCACCGAGTCGAGACCGGTCACCGTCGCGTTCGGGTCGTGGAAGGCGAGCAGCGACAGCATGTCCGGGATCTCGATTCCCGGCGGGATGTCGAACGGGGCGCCTTTCGTCGTCTCCTGCAGGTCCTCGAACGACGCGAGCTTGATCGGCTGCTCCTCGGCGACCGTACGCGCCGCCCAGTCGCCGGCGATCAGCTGGATCGGCGCGGCGATCGCCGCCGCGGTCAGCGAGATCGTCAGCGCCGTGCGCACGTAGCGGCTGCGGTTGCCCTTCAGCCACTGCCAGCCGTAGACCGAGCCGAGCAGGAAGCCCGCCACGATGAAGGCCGCGATGTACATGTGGACCATCTCGTGGGCGAGATACGAGTTGCCAAACAGCGCGCCCCACGGATCGACGTCGACCGCCTCGCCATTCTCCATCCGGAAGCCGCTCGGGTTGTTCATCCAGGCGTTGACCGCGATCACGAAGAACGACCCGGTGATCCCCGAGACGATCACCGGGATGCCGGTAAGCAGGTGGGTCCGCGGCGGCAGGCGATCCCAGCCGTAGACGTAGATCGCGATGAAGATCGCCTCGATGAAGAACGAGAAGCCCTCGAGCGTGAACCCGAGACCGAAGACGTCGCCGAAAGTCGCCATGAAGCCCGGCCAGAGCAGACCGAGCTCGAAGCTGAGGATCGTGCCGCTGACGACGCCGACGGCGAACAGCGCCAGCATGATCTTCGACCAGCGCCGGGCGAGCGTGCGGTAGACCGGGTTGCCGGTGCGGTGGTGGCGCCACTCCGCGAAGACGACCAGGGCAGGGAAGGCAACCCCGAAGCAAACCAGCGGGATGTGAGCGACGAACGACATCGCCTGCATCTGACGCGCCTCCAGCAGGTACTCCTGCTGGACCGGACCGAACGCGGAGGCGATGAGGTCGAGCGGCATGACGCCAGCCGAGCGTATCGCTGGGGGCGGAGATTCGTCCTAGGGATCGGCGGTGGTGGGCCGCGGGTCCTGTCTCCGATTTTGGTTTGCGTGCTCGGCTGCGCCTGTGCGCGCAAACGCAAAATCGTCGCCACCCGCGGAGCGAGACGTCTACAGCGAGTTACTTCTTCGGGCCGGTTCCTGGGGAGGACGTGGCTCGTCTGATCGACCAGTTCGTCTGGTGATGGCGCGGGCGGCCGGTGGCCGCCCGCGTTGAGTGCGTCAGTCGTCGTCTCCGCCACCGCCATGGCCGCTGTTGTCGTCATCGCCGCCGTGGTCGTCGTCGAAATCGTCGTCTCGGCCACTGTGGCTGCCGCCGTGGCCGCTGTTGTCATTGTCTCCGTGGTCGTCGAAGCGGTCGTCGTCTCCGCCGCGACCACGGCCTCGGTGGTTGCCGCCGTCGTCGGCCCTGTCGGGTGTCGTGGTGGTGTTGGTGGCGCCGAAGTCGCCGGGGCCCTGGTCCGGGGTTCCGTCGTCGTCGCTGGTGACGGTTCCGGAGCCGGGGGTTCCGGGCGCGTCGCCGGGACCCTGGTCGGCTGTGCCGTCGTCGTCGCCGGTGGTGGTTGTGCGCTCGGCGGTGGTCGCGTCCTCAGCCGTGGTGGTGTCGTCGGCGGTTGTCGTGCCCTCGACGGTGTTGGCGGCCGGGGTGCCGATGTTGGAGTCGGGGACGATCGTCGAGCCGATCGCCACGGCGGCCACCAGGCCGAGGACCGCGAGCGTGAATCCTGTTGCGATGCGCATCCTGCTCATGGGGCTGCTCCTTTCAATTGGCTTGCATGCAGCGTCGCTGGGAGGCGCCCAACCACCGGCCAGTGGCGGGTAAGGAGTCGGTAAGGGATCGCGGAGCCGCTCTGGAAGCGGGCTACAGTGGAATCGTGGAACCTGCGGCGGGACGCCCGCGCATCCTGTTCGTGGAGGACGAGCGCTCGATCTCGGAGCCGTTCGCGAAGGCGCTCGCCCGTGAGGGGTTCGAGCCGGTGACGGCGTTCACGGCGGCTGAGGCGCTGGCGCTCGCCGAGCGGATGGAGTTCGACCTCGTGCTGCTCGACCTCAACCTGCCGGACGGCGATGGGCGCGACGTCTGCCGCGAGCTGCGGCGCAAGTCCGAGGTGCCGATCGTGATGCTGACCGCGCGCGGAACGGAGATGGACCGCGTCGTCGGTCTCGAGTTGGGTGCCGACGACTATGTCGTCAAGCCGTTCTCGAGCGCCGAGGTGATCGCGCGGATCCGGGCTGTCCTGCGCCGCGCCGGCAACGGCTCGCCGGCGCCGGCAGCTCCGCAGACAATCGGAGCGCTGACGGTCGATCCGGGCGCCCGCCAGGCGTCGCTCGCCGGGACGGAGCTCGACCTGACGCGGCGCGAGTTCGACCTGCTGGCGCGGCTCGTGCGCGACGCCGGCAACGTCGTGACGCGCGAGGAGCTGCTGTCGAGCGTCTGGGACGAGAACTGGTACGGCTCGACGAAGACGCTCGATGTCCACATCGGCACGCTGCGGCGCAAGCTCGGCGACGAGGCCGACGACCCGACCTACATTCACACCGTGCGCGGCGTCGGCTTCCGGATGGCGGCGCCGTGAGCCTGCGCACCGGCCTGCTGCTCGCGATGGCCTACGTGCTGCTGCTGGCGATCCTTGCCCTCGGAGTGCCGCTGGCGCTCAACGTCCGCGACCGCGTCGACTCCGAGGTCCGCTCGCAGGCGCGCAGCCAGGCCGACGTCGTCGCCGCCACGGCATCCGACCTGTTCGGCGACGACAAGACTGGGTTGGGCGAGCTCGCGCGCGTCTCCGCGTCGAGCGTGCGCGGGCGGGTCGTGATCGTCGACGGCGGCGGTCAGGTGCTGGCCGACAGTGCGGGTGCGGCGACGAGCGGAGTCGACTACGGCGACCGGCCTGAGATTGCGGCGGCGCTCGACGGCCAAGCCGTGCAGGAGACACGTCAGAGCGACACGCTCGACGAGGAGATACTCGCCACGGCGGTCCCGGTGATCGACAATGGCCGGCCGGCGGGGGCGGTGCGCGTGACCCAGAGCGTCGACGCCGTCGGCCGCTCGGTGCGACGCTCAATCACCGGCCTCGCCCTGCTCGGCGCTGTCGTGCTGCTGCTCGGGCTGGCTGTCGGCTGGGTTATCGCCCGCCGAATCGCGCGGCCGCTCGACCGACTCGACGCGACCGCGCGCCAGATCGCCGACGGCGACCTCGAGCGCCGCGCGCCGGTCGAGGGGACCAGTGAGCAGCGCTCGCTCGCACGCTCGTTCAACACGATGACCAGCCGTCTGGCGCAGGCGCTTCAGGCGCAACGGCAGTTCGTCGCCGATGCCTCGCATCAGCTGCGCACGCCGCTGACGGGTCTGCGGCTGCGCTTGGAGGAGGCACGCGCCGAGTCGCGCGATCCGGCCGCCCGCGGGGAGATCGATCACGGCATCGCCGAGGTCGACCGGCTCAGCGCGATGGTCGAGGAGCTGCTGGTGCTCAGCCGTGCCGGCGAGGCCGATGCGCTGGCCGAGGCTGAGACCGTCGACCTTGGCGAGGCGGCCGATGCCGCACGCCGTCGCTGGGAGGGGCCCGCACGCGAAGGGGGCGTCGACCTGGCGGTGCGCCACACCAACGGGGCACTGCCGGCGCGTTGCTCGCCGGCCGCACTGGAGCGCGCCGTCGACTCGCTGGTCGAGAACGCGATCCGCTACTCGCCCGCCGGTAGCGCGGTCGAGATCGTCGCCGGCGATCGGATCGTCGAGGTGCTCGACCGCGGGCCGGGACTGGCGCCGGGCGAGGAGGAGGCGGTGCTGCGGCGCTTCCACCGCGGCTCGGCAGGTCGTCACGGCCCGGCCGGTACCGGCCTCGGGCTGGCGATTGCGCAAGAGCTGGCGGGGACTTGGGGCGGCGAGCTGAGGATTGTCAACCGTGACGATGGCGACGGCGCGCGAGCCACGCTCACCTGGGGCGACGCGCGATGAGCCGCCGGACCACGGTCACATGGACTCTGATTGCCCTCGTCGGGTTGGTCGTCGCCGGCGGGGTCTCGATGGGCGTGCGCGCGTTGACGACCGAGGACGTCGGTTTGACGTCGGAGCCGATCACCGCAGGTGAGGAGCTGGCGCCGCCGGTCGACCGCGCGCAGCAGCGGGCCCGGGCGCGGGAGCGACGTCGGGTAGCGCGCCGCGCCGCGGCACGGCGCGCTGCCGCGCGGGATGACGCTTCCGGGCCGACCACAGCTCCCCCCGTCGCGCCACCGCCAGTCGTGGACGACGACGGCGGTGGCGACGACGGAAGCGGGCGGGGGCGTGGTCGCGGACGCGGCGGTGACGACTCCGGACCTGACGATTCCGGATCCTCGGGAGGCTCTGGCTCCGACGACTCTGGCGGTGACGACGACTAGCGAAAGATCTGTTGCAAACAGAGATGTTTTCGAGGGGTCCCATGTCACAAGTAGCTAACGAAATGCAAGTACCAATCGTTGGGTCTGGCTCTCGGCTCTAGAGCTTCCCGGGGAGGGGAAGGACGGGCGCGAAGCCGGTGGGGGCGATTGCCGCCCGGAGGAATGGACTCGCAAGAAGCTGTCCATGGGCGCAGCTCCCGCCGGCGGGCCCGCCGGCTAGCAGCAGTCGACGGCGCGCCGGAGAACGTCGCGCAGCGTGCGCTTGTCGTCGCGCGAGAGGGCGGCGATCTGCTCAGGTGGCTCATGCAGGCGCTGGCGCACGCGCTCGCGCATCACGGCGCCTTCGTCGGTCAGCGCAATCAGCTTCACGCGCCGGTCGCCAGGATTGTCGCGCCGCTGCATCAGCCCGCGCGCCTCGAGCCGGTCGACGATCCCGGTGACGTTCGACGCGTCGCAGAAGAGCGTCTCGGCGAGCGCGCTCATCGGCTTGGCGGTGTCGGGCTCGAGCGTGTAGAGCAGCTTCAGCGCCATCGGCGAGAGGTCGAACTCGGCGGCGACGGCGGGGACCCGCGGCGGCTTCTCGGAGAACACGATCTCGAGGGCCAGGCTCCAAGCCTCGGTGGCGGGGTCGACCCGTGTCGGTGTGCTCATCGCCGGGCCCATCATATCGAGCGCCGCCAAGATAGTCAACGCGCTCAAAGATCGGTAGCTACAAATAGTTGACACGCTCAAGCATCGTGCTAGCCTGCGCCAGCATGAGCTCCAGCCAGCACGCCGCAAGCATCGAAGTCGAGGGCCTCGTCAAGCAGTTCAAGAAGGGTCCGCGCGCCGTCGACGGGATCGACCTCCAAGTCGCGCCGGGGGAGATCTACGGCTTCCTCGGACCGAACGGCGCCGGCAAGTCGACGACCGTCCTGATGCTCACGACGCTGTTGCCGCCGACCGCCGGCTCGGCGCGCGTCGCCGGGTGGGAGGTCGCGACCGACGGCGCGCGTGTGCGCGAGAGCATCGGCGCCGCGCTCCAGGAGGCCGCGCTCGACCCATTCCTGACTGGTCGCGAGCACATGCGGCTGCAGACCGCGCTGCACGGCATCCCGAAGGCTGAGCGCGAGCGCCGCGGCGACGAGCTGATCGAGCGTGTCGGGCTCTCCGACGCCGCCGATCGCCGCGTGGGTGGCTACTCGGGAGGCATGAAGCGCCGGCTCGACCTCGCGCTGTCGCTCGTCCACGGTCCGCGCATCCTCTTCCTCGACGAGCCGACGACCGGCCTCGACCCGCAGAGCCGCGCCTCGCTCTGGGAGGAGGTCGAGCGGCTCTCGAAGGAGGACGGCGTCACCGTCTTCCTGACCACCCAGTACCTCGAGGAGGCCGACTCGCTCGCCAACCGGGTCGGGATCATCGACCGCGGCAAGATCGTCGCCGAGGGCACGCCGGCCTCGCTGAAAGCGGAGATCGGCGAGCCGAGCCTCGAGGTCGTACCGGCCGAGGCTGACCGCCGCGATGCGATGGCCGAAGTGCTCCAGCGCTTCTCGGCCGGCGGTGACTGCGTCCACCACGAGCACGGCAGCGTCGGCGTCCGCCTGAAGGGCGGCGATGCGGCGATGGCCGGGGTCGTGCGCGCGCTCGACGCCGAGGGGATCGCCGTCGCGAGCCTGCAGCTGCACGCCCCGACGCTCGACGACGTCTTCCTCGACAAGACCGGCCGCTCGCTCGAGGGCTCGGGCGACGGCGAGGACGAGGAGGACGGTGCTTACATCGCCGACAGCGAGCGCGCCGTCGAGGGAGCGCCGGCTTGAGCTGGCTGAGCGGCTACAGCCGCACGCAGATCTCCGAGCTCGCGCGCCGGTCGCTCGTTCGCACGGCACGCCAGCCCGCCCAGGTGATCCCGGCGATCACCTTCCCGCTGTTCCTGTTCGCGATCAACGCGGCCGGGCTCGACTCGGCCGCTGAGCTTCCCGGCTTCCCGGCGCCCGACTACCTGACCTGGATCATCGCCGTGCCGTTCATGCAGGCCGGGCTGTTCGCCGTCGCCGGACTCGGCGCCGATCTGGCGCGCGACATCGAGTCCGGCTTCCTCGACCGGCTCGCGCTCACCCCGTTGAGTCGCACCGGCCTGGTCTCCGGCCAGATGGCGGGGACGATCGCGCTCGGCATCTTCCAGGGTGTGATCTTCCTTGCGGTTGGACTGCTCGCTGGGGCGACCTTCGACACGGGCTTCGCGGGAGTCGTCGTGCTCCTGGCGCTCGAGGTGGCGATCGTCTTCGCCTTCGGCCTGATCGGCATCACCGCGGCGTTCCGCTTCGGCAACGGCGAGGCGGTCCAGGGACTGTTCCCGCTGCTGTTCGTCTTCCTCTTCCTGTCGACGATGGCGCTGCCCGCCGACCTGATCCAGAACGACTGGTTCCGCGCGATCGCCGAGCACAATCCGGTCAGCTTCATCTTCAATGGGATCCGCAGCCTCTTCTACGGCGGCTGGGACATCGCCGCGCTGGCCGAGGCGTTCGGCGTCGCGGCGATCATCTCGGCGATCTTCCTGCCGCTCGCGGTGCGAGCGCTCAACGCGCGGGTGGTGCGGACATGAACGCACGCAACCGCTCGGTAGCGCTCGGCGTCGCCTGGCGTGGACTCCACCGCTTCTTCCACGACCCGACGATGGTCGTGCCGTCGATGCTGTTCCCGCTGTTCTTTTTCACCGCATTCGCGGGCGGGCTGTCGGCGGTCAGCAACGTGCCGGGCTTCGACTTCCCCGAGAACTACACGACGTTCCAGTTCGTTTTCGTCCTGATCCAGGCGAGCGCTTTCGGCGGGGTGTTCACCGGCTTCGCGATCGCGCGCGACTTCGAGAGCGGCTTCGGCCGGCGGATGATGCTGGCGGCGCCGAATCGGCGCGCGCTGCTAGCCGGCTACGCGCTGGTGGCGACCGGCCGGGCGGTCTTCATCTGGGTTCTGCTGACGGCGATCGCGCTGGCGGTCGGCATGGAGGTCGGCGGCAGCATCGCTGACCTCGTCGGCATGTACTCGCTGGCGCTGCTGATCAACACGACGGCGCTGATGTGGGCGGCGGGGATCGCGCTGCGCTTCCGCTCGCTGCAAGCAGGCCCGCTGATGCAGACCCCGGTCTTCCTGATCATCTTCATCGCGCCCGTCTACGTCCCGCTGAACCTGCTCACCGGCTGGGTCGCGACGGCTGCCAGCGTCAATCCGATCACCGCGATCCTCGAGGCGGCGCGCGACTTCATCTCAGGCGTTCCCGTCGACCTTGCGCTCGCCTACGGCGTGGCGATCGGGATGCTCGTCTTCTTCGGCGCCTGGGCGCTGCGCGGGCTCGCTAAGGCCGAGGCGGCGGGCGGCTAGGCGGTCGCCAGGAGCTCGCACAGCTTCGCGGCGTTGCGCGGAGCAAACGCCTCCCAATCGTTGTTGAAGTAGGCGTAGACGTCGAGGCCACTCTTGCGCCAGCTCGCGATCCGCTGCGCCCAGCTCTCGAGCTCGCTCGGCGAGTAGTTGCCGCGTCGCCCGCGCGAGCCGCGATGGAAGCGAACGAAGGTCCAGCCGGCCGTCGGCTCGGTCTCCGGCAGCTTGCGTTCGGGATCGTCGGCGATCACGAGCGCCGCGTCGTGGCGACGCAGCAGCGCGTAGACGTCGTCAGCGAACCAGCTTGCGTCGCGGAACTCGACGCAGTGGCGGCCCGGCGGTACGCGATCGAGCAGGTTGGCGAGTCGCTCGTCGTCGCGGCGGAAGTTGGCCGGTAGCTGCCACAGCGTTGGGCCGAGTTTGCCTGCCTTGACGAGCGGCTCGAGCGGCGTGTAGAAGCGCTCGAGGCCCTTGGCGAGGACGAAGTCCTTCGACGGGTCGTCGCGCAGGCGCTTGATGTGCGTGAGGTAGCGACTCGCCTTGACGGTGAAGCAGAAGTCGTCGGGCGTGTCGGCGACCCACTTCTCGATCGCCTTGCGCGATGCGAGCCGGTAGAAGGTCGAGTTGACCTCGACCGTGTCGAAGCTTCGGCCGTATTCGCCGAGCCAGCGGGCTGGACCCATTCCCTGCGGATAGAAGGCGTCGCGCCAGGCGTCGTAGTTCCAGCCCGAGCAGCCGATTCTGACCATGGGAGGGTTGTACCCGGTTATAGGGTTCGCCCATGAGCCAAGTCACGCAGGGAGAGGGTTACTCGGTCGCAAACCTCGACGACCTCGGCGACGGGCCGGGGTTCCGCAAGGTCCGCCGCGATCTCGGTGTCGAGGAGTTCGGCATCAACGCGATCGTGATGCCCACGGGCATCGAGTCGGCGTTCCACTACCACGACACCCAGGAGGAGCTGTACTTCGTGCACTCCGGCGAGCTCGAGATCGAGTTCGGCGACGGGACCGTTCACCGTCTCGCTCCGGGCGGCATCGCGCGCGTCGCGGCGGCGACGCACCGCAAGACGCGCAACGTCAGCGGCGGCGACACCGTGTATGTGGTCGTCGGCGCCAAGGGAGGCTACGTCGGCCGTGACGGCCGCGCCCCCGAGGGCAACGACGGCCCCACGGTCAAGCAGATCGGCTGATTCGGCACTAGATGCACGATTGTGGGGGCCAGGGCCCTGGCAATCGTGCATTTACTCGTTCGGCCGCGGTCGCGGCGCCTAGGGTGAACACGGTGAGCGTGCGGGTCCGTCTGGCGATCGCCGTGCTTGGCGCCGTGGTGGTCGGCGTGGTGCTGGCCCGTGGCAGCGAGGGCCGGCCGTTGCCCAAGGCGGCGCAGTGCCCGGTCTTCCCGGCGTCGAGCCACTGGAACCAGCCGGTGGACCGGCTGCCGGTCCACTCGCGCTCTGACGCGATGGTCCGGGCGATCGGACGATCCGACAACGCTCACGCCGACTTCGGATCCGGGCTCTGGAATGGTGGCCCGATCGGTATTCCCTATGTCGTCGTCGGCCGTAACCAGCCGCGCGTACCGGTGAGCTTCGACTACGCCGACGAGTCGGATCGCGGCCGCTATCCGATTCCGCGTCGTGCTCCGATCGAGGGCGGCCGCAACGCCGACGGCGATCGGCACGTGATCGTCGTCGATCGCGCCCGCTGCGTGCTGCACGAGATCTACGCGGCCTACCCCGTCGACGGCGGCAAGCGCTGGCGCACGGGCTCGGGCGCCCGTTGGAACCTACGCTCCAATCGGTTGCGCCCGCGCGGCTGGACGTCGGCCGATGCCGCTGGCCTTCCCATCCTGCCGGGCCTCGCCCGCATCGACGAGGTACGTCTCGGCCGGATCGATCATTCGCTGCGGATCACGGTCCCGCGCACCCGGCGCGCCTTCGTCTATCCCGCCCGTCACTTCGCCTCGGACCTGACTGACCCGAACCTGCCGGCGATGGGTCAGCGCGTCCGCCTGCGGCGCGGCTTTGACGTCTCGCGCTTTCCGCCCCAGTCGCGCGTCGTCCTGCGCGCCTTGAAGCGCTACGGCGCGCTCGTTGCCGACAACGGCTCCGCCTGGTACGTCTCCGGCGCGCCGTCGCCCGGTTGGAGCAACGACGATCTCCACTCGCTGCACCGCGTCCACGGCAGCGACTTCGAGGTCGTCGACACGTCCAGCTTGCCGCGTCCGCGGCGCTGACTTAGACCGGCCTTCTCTAGAAGACACCCGGGTAGGTTGATTGGGTGAGCAGGTGGTGGGAGAACGCGGCGATCTATCAGGTGTATCCGCGGTCGTTCCAGGACTCCGATGGGGATGGGATCGGGGATCTGTATGGGATCGAGACGCGGCTGGACCATCTGGTCGAGCTTGGGGTGGACGGGCTGTGGCTGTCGCCGATCCATCCGTCTCCGCTGGCGGACTTCGGTTACGACATCTCGGACTACATGGCCGTGGACCCGGTCTACGGAACCTTGGAGGACTTCGACCGGCTGATCGCTGCCGCCGACGAGCGCGGGCTGCGCGTGCTGATGGATCTCGTGCCGTGCCACACGTCGATCGAGCATCCGTGGTTCCGCGGGCATCCGGACTGGTACATCTGGGCGGAGGGTCGCGACGGGGGACCGCCGAACAACTGGCGGTCGACGTTCGGTGGGCCGGCGTGGTCGCGCGACCCGGCGGGCGGCGAGCGCTGGTACATGCACAGCTTCTACCCGGAGCAGCCCGATCTCGACTGGCGCAACCCGGAAGTCGTGGCGGCATTCGGCGAGATCGTTCGCTTCTGGCTCGATCGTGGCGTGGCGGGGTTCCGCGTCGATGCGATCGACCGGTTGATCAAGGACGACCAACTGCGCGACGACCCGCCGGCGAGCGTGCCGTTCGCGCTCCCCTTGCCGGAGGAGTACGCGCAGCTCGAGCATCTCTATTCGCGCAACAGGCCGGAGATCCGCGCGGCGCTGGCGTCGCTGCGTGAGGTCGCTGGCGACGCGCTGCTGGTCGGCGAGGTCTACCTACCGGCCGCCGATAGCGCGCCTTACCTCGAGTCGTTCGACGCCACTTTCGCCTTCGAGCTGTTCCACGCGCCGTGGGACGCCGAGGCGCTCGAAGCGGCGATCGAGGCCCAACTCGCCCTGCCGGGCGCCGCCGCTTGGGCGCTCTCCAACCACGACTTCCCGCGCCTGCCCGACCGCTATGGCGAGGACGCCGTGCGCGACGCGGCCAAGCTCGTCTGCTCGCTGCCGGGGATCGTCTTCATCTATCAGGGCGACGAGATCGGCATGCGCGACGGGCCGGGTCACGAGCCGCCCTTCGATCGCACTGGTCGCGACGCGCATCGCCACCCGATGCAGTGGGACGCCACGCCGAACGGCGGCTTCACGACCGGCTCGCCGTGGCTGCCGCTCGTCGACCCAGCCGCCTGCAACGTCGCCGACCAGCGCGAAGACTCCGACTCGCTGCTGGCGCTCTACCGCGACCTGCTCGGCTGGCGGCGCTATGTTCGCGACGAGAGCGACGAAGGAGGGCAGGACGATGGTCGAGAGGATCGATGACATGCCGGCCGGCACGGTTGGCTTCCGGGCGTCCGGCAAGCTGACCCGCGACGACTACCGCCAGGTGATGGAGCCCGGCTTGCGCGCCGCGGCGGAGGCGGGCGAGATCCGGATGCTGTTCGTGATCGAGAGCTTCGACGGCCTCGAGCCGTCGGCCTGGTTCGAGGACATGAAGACCGGTCTCGGCCTGGGCATCGGGCACCACTCCGCCTGGAAGCGCTCGGCGATCGTCAGCGACGTCGAGTGGCTGACCAAGGCGTTCAAGTTCTTCGCTTGGATGACGCCGGGCGAGGTCGAGGTTTTCGGACTGGACCGGCTGGAGGACGCCAAGAGCTGGGTTGCTGGGGCGCCGTAGCAACTGTTTGTCACTGAGCGCACGCGGGTAGGGACCGGGCGTGACGCCGCCCGGATCCAGAGGGCCAAGGACGAGCCGAAGAGCGTCGGCGGCGGTGGTGGCGGTTGTCGCGGCCACCTTGCTCAGCGGCTGCTTCGGTCTCGGCAGCCAGGACGCGTCGACCGGTGGGCGCAGCATCAACTGGTACGTGTTCAACGAGCCCGGCGGCGCCTACGAGCAGGCGATCGCCGACTGCAACAAGCAGTCGAACGGCCGCTTCAAGATCAACTACCTCCGGCTGCCGACCGACGCCAACCAGCAGCGCGAGCTGATCGTTCGCCGGCTGGCCGCCGAGGACGACACCGTCGACCTGATCGGGATGGACGTGATCTGGACGGCGGAGTTCGCCGAGGCCGGCTGGATCGTTCCGTGGACCGGGCAGCGCAAACAGGTCGCCGAGCAGGGACGCCTCGAGGGACCGCTCGAGACCGTCCGTTACCAGGACAAGGTCTGGGCGATCCCCTTCACCTCGAACACCCAGTTGCTCTGGTATCGCAAGGACCGGGTCGACAAGCCGCCCGCGGACTTCACCTGGGACCAGATGATCGACGACGCCGTCGAGAAGGGGAAGGCCGTCGAGGTCCAGGCACGCCAGTACGAGGGACTGACCGTCTGGGTCAACGCGCTGATCGAGTCGGCCGGGACGCAGATCCTCTCCGGCCCCGAGACCGTCGAGCACGAGCAGGCTCGCCTCGCGCGCCTCGTCGAGCGTGGAGCGGAACGACGCCA
>CBFGZN010000046.1:0-13715 GCA_965653255.1 uncultured Solirubrobacterales bacterium
CGAGGGCGAACTCGATCTCGACGAGGCGCTGTCGATCGAAGAATAGCCGTAGCCAGGCGGATATCTGCCGCCGACGCTTCGGCATCTCTGCTCGATGACGTCAGCCACAGCGCCTCCGACATCCTTGTCGGAGGCGCTGGACCGCCTTATCTACTTAGGCGTAGCAGAACAGAAACCGTACGGGAGCGCATGCCGGGCATCGATGCCTCGACCTTGACCAACAGCCGCCGTCGCGTTCGCAACGCCTTCCTTGCCGACTCGCTCAGCCGGATCCGCAGGACGATCGATCTTCGCCAGGGCGCGAGTCGAGACCTTGCCCGCATGATCGGTGCTGACGCGGACGGGTAGTACTCCCGACTTCGCCGCCTGCTTGCGCTGAGCGGCCGTCAGACCGCTCAGCGCGAACTTGGGGCGATCACCCGCCTCGAGGTTTCCACCTCCCGGCTTGTCCGTCGCCGCTGGCGCGTCGATCTGCGATCCGCCGGGGTCGCCTTGGCAACCCTCTGCCAAGACCGAGCAGATCGGCGGCGGCGACACAGGAGCGGGGAACCCGTCTCCGACCCTTGCCACATACAGGTCGCCATCCTCGTCATCGATCTCGCGGGGGTCGATCCGCTCCTCCGTCCAAAAGAACACACTGTCGCCGTTCTTGCCGTTTCCCGTATAGAAGGCGTGATAATTGGACAGTCCAGAAGTGAGCAGGCGCAGGCTTCCATCGCGCCACTCGTACACGTCCATCCGATCGCCGTTCACGTCGTCATCCGTCAGCTCAAGCCTACTTTGGAAGTAGACGGCCTTCAGGTGGCCTTGATCGTCCTCGGCGATGTTCTGGTGTCTCAGACCGCCGAGCCCAACCGTCTCGGATGTCGTGGTCGGCTGGTTGCCGGTCCCGCCGAGCACCCCGAAATCGCCATTGCATACGGCTAGCGATGGTGTGGCGCTCGATGCCGTGGTCAGGCAACCGTACTGCGTCCCTGCATCGACTGGCGGCGCCGAGAGGCGGATCAGCTCATCCGCCTCTGCGTCATAGAGATAAATGTCGGCCGCCGCGTCCGTGTCATCCGTGGTCAGTTGGCCCGTCGTCTCAAAGGCGATCGCGTCGCCGCTCGATGTCCCGTGAACGCAGTTTACCCCCTGCGCCGGGAGCGTATTGATATTGAGCGTAACACCGACGGCACGCGCCATTCCACCCTCTAGCGCATGGTAGCTCGAACAACTATCAAAGCCGTTAGTAGAGAACGGGATTCGCGCGATGAACTTATAGGCGGAAGCACCAGTCTTATTGCTGTCGTAGAGGTAGAGATTTCGGCTGGTGGTGTTCACCTGGGCGCCGCCGGGGGTGGTAGCTCCGCCGGCCGGTGGCGCACTTTGCGCACCCGGGATCTCCGTTGTAGTCACAAAGTAGACACGATCGCCCTCATCGGACATGAATCGCGCCGCAGCGCCCCCACCCGCAGAGCAGTTGCCGCTTACGATTGCCGAACAGTTGGTATTCGAATCCGCCGCAGCGGTCAGCGCGACCCCATTTGCGGTAGCTGTCGCATTGGTCGACAAGGTCAACGTTCCCGAGCCGACGGCAACGATTGTGGCGTTAGCCGGAATTCCCGCACCACCGACTCGCTGACCGACCGCGAAGGTCCCAGTCGTGACAGCCACGCCGGTCACGGTGGGCGAACCATTGGCTACATCGCCGGTTCCCTCCACGACGGGCCCAGCCGAGACCCGCGTCAGCTCACCATCGGCAGGATCTGCGTTGCTGTCGCTCGGCAACGCGTAGCGGTAGAGGTCCCACGAGTTCGGCGAAGCTACCCCAGTTGTTTGCGAGTTGCCGCCGTTTGGATCATCTATCGTAAGTGGCGCGTTCGTACGGAAATAAACGACCTTCCCGTCATGCGAGGCGCCCTCGAACCCAACTCCATTGCCCAACTCGCCAATCTGCTGCGGAGCGTCGAACAAATCGTCGACGGCCCGTGAGATCCAGCGCACCGTCGGATTGCCGTCGTCGTCGTACTGGCGCACGAAGAGCTGGGGCGGACAGTCCGTCGCGGTACCAACAGTGGTGGCGCAGGTCGACGGACTACTTGTGGTGGCCTCGGGACTCAGGAAGAACACACGCCGGCCATCGTCGGACAGCGCGGTCGTCGCGGTTCCTGCTAGAGGGCCTCCGGCTAGGAAGATCTTGCTGCCGCCACCGGCGGACGCACCACGGACGCTGGTCGGGCTTCCCGCTGCGCAGCTGCTCGTTCCGATCAGGTCACCGGCCACACCGGTGCCCATTCGCGCAGGCAGCTCGGTCGACCCCGCGCCGCTGCCCGTACACTCGTTGATCAGATCGAGCGGTGCCCAGATCGGACCACCGGTCATAAAGACAGCGCTTCCCGACGTCTGAGGGGGCGAGAGCTGCCCGGGCGTGACAGTGTCATCTAGTGGCCGCAGGTCGCGATAGAAATTTCCGGTATCGATCCATCGCAGGCCGCGCTTTCCAGCACCGTCGATGAGAACCTTGTCGGCTGTGGTCTGGAGCCCGGTGTACCAGTCGGGATCGAGCCACGGATACCAGCCTGCGAGGCGGTCCCCGCCGGTATCTCCCATCACACGGGTGGTCTGTCCCCCACTCGGCCACGAAAAGAATCGACCTGTGTGGTACCAGGCGTGTGTGTTCAAGTCATCCGATACCCCGGTAATCACGCTGTCTCCCGCATTGAATGGCACAGCAGGCGGGATGTTGGCAACTGGATCCCCAATCCAGCGGTCGGGCTGGCGGCGGCGGACCTCGAAGGTACGCTCGAACGCGTAAGCGTTCCCTACATCTGGATCCGACACCCCCGCGAAGATGCTCCACAACGCGGAGTCGCCGTCTCGCGACGGCAGCGCGCCCTGCAGATGCCCGTAGCCGGAACCAAATGGGCCGGTGCCGCCGGGCTCCCCGCCGCGGCGCAGGACCTTGCTCGGCGAGGTGACCATCTCGTAGGCGCGGCTCGCTGACGCCGCCACCGGGGCACGCGTCGTGAACGAGCGGTCGGCTCCACAGACCGGCGCCGGCGAATATTGGTTCTGGGCGCAGAGGCGGAAGTGGAACACACGCTCCGGCTCGAGACCTGTCAGCCGAGTGTCCACGGGCTTGGCGCTACCTCCGGAACCGGCAGAGGCAGCTGGCACAGGTGCCTGCTTGCCGTAGCTGCTATCGCCCCAGTCGAACCAGTAAGTGGTCGGGACACCGCCGGGATCGACCTGCCCAACCAGCCGCGCCGAAGTGTCCGTCACCTGTTGGGCCGTCGTCGTCTGCGCGGTCGGCGGGCACGGATCGGTGACGAACGAGAGCTCCGCCGAGATCGCAGTGCCAGCTGACGGGTTACGTGTGGTGCGGACACGGACACGGTACTGCGAGTTTGCGTCCAGGCCACTGACGTCGTCGTCAATCGGGACTGGCGAGTTGCCGTCGCCCGTCGCTCCGACGAGCGCATCCGGCGCGATGTCGACCCAGTCGTCGTCACGCCCAGTCTTAGACACCTGGAAGCGGTAGTTGGTGGCAAAGCCCGTCGGGCCGTTCGGGTTGATTTCCGCCTGCAGTCTTGCGTCAGAGCAGCCAACATCCTCCGGCGGCAGCAATGTGACCGTCGGTGGTGGGTCAACGCCGGTCTCGTCCAGGAAGACAATCCGCTGGCCGGCGCCTGTGGCAGCCGGGCCAGTCGAGACCGATAGATAGAACCTGCCCGACGCGGGATTGACGCCGATTCCATTCGGAGAAAGGGTGGCGACCGAGGACGAGTTGAAGATGCCCAGCCCCACACCATGGATATCGACGATGTCGCTGTCGTCAACGTCGACTGGGTTGTCGCTAACGTCGAGCTCGAGCAATCCGGTGCCCGGAAGCCCATCGTTAAGCGCTGGGTTTGGGGCACGACCCACGAGCAGGTATCCGGTGGAGTGATCTATCTCCAAGCCCGCGGGGAGCCCTCGCCCAAAGAAATTGTCATCAAATGCCGGACTGATCGATGTCTCGAAGACATCGATCGCCGTGTCATACCGAAGAACCTCCGTATTGCCGTTCGCGTTGTTGATGGTGGATGTCGTGGCGTATACCACCCCGTTTGAATCGGCCGCGATGTCGCGTGGCCAGTCCACGGTGGTGAACTCGGTTGCCGAGCCAAACGATGGGTCGGCCGTGACAGAGGCGGCCGGATTCCCCGGGATCGCATAAGGCAGCACACGCCTGTTGCCTGGGTCGGCGATGTAAAGGTTGCCGGCGTTGGGAGCTGAAGGCGGCGGCACGGCAAGTCCATGCTTCTGCGAGTTGAAGCCTATCTGCCCAGGGTTAGTTCCCGCTTGCGTATCGGAGTTCTGACATACATCTCCAGATGCTGCGGTACAGGTCTCGAAGGCATCCGATCCCTCGGCAATCGTCGTGACGACCGGGAAGGACAGTCCGGAAACGCTCACGCTGGCGCTCGGTGCCGATGGGCTTGGCGCAGGGGAGGTGTTTCTAAGAGCGCTTGCCCGGGTGACAGCCCCGCCGCCATTGGTCCCGGTGACCGCGCACTGCAGTGCAGACGGGACGTCAGCCGCTTGGACCACGTAGGTGTTGCTGGTGGCGCCCGGCAGAGCGACGCCGTTGCGATACCACTGGAATGTGAAGGTCGGCGATCCGGTCCACGTTCCCGGCGCACAGGTCTCAGTAGTTCCCGCCACCGGGTTCGTCGGCGTGGGAGCAGCAATCGACGGTGCACCCGGAAGCGCGGGCACCGGCACCGGCGACACCACGATCGGCGGATTCGACATTTGCGTCGACCCAGCGTTCGCGTTCAGTGCGGTGACCTGGCACTGAACGGCCTTGCCCGAATCGGCCACCACGGTCGTATAGCTCAGGCTGGTCGCGCCCGGGATGGGGGCGCCGTTCCTGAGCCACTGGATGTTCCGCGTCGCAGCGCTCGCCGGGCCAGCGGTGCAGTTCAGCGAGGTGCCGACGGCAGCACTCAGGCCGGCGGGATCGACGTTGAGCTGGGAAACGTTGGTGTCCGCCTGGCCACCTGTGAACTCCACGGTCCATGGACCGCCGGGAGGACCGGTTACGGTGGTCCCACCCGGGCCGATGGGGGTGAGGGCGTTCAGGGCACTCTGGACAGCGGCCGGAGCTGCCTCCGCGTCGATCGGCGCCGTGGTCTGCGGGACGGGGAAGCCGAAGCTGAGCGTGAACGTGCCGCCGTCGGCGTTTGGGTCGAGCGCAATCGTCTGCTTCTCGTTGATCGGAACATTGCCCACGCCTCCGCGTGCGACGACGTTCCACCCCCAGAGGCGAACGAAGTCGCCATCCGCCTCGAACTCCTGCACACGTCGAGTCGAGCGATCCACGACGAAGAAATGGCCGGTCTCCTGATCGATGTCGATCCCCTCGGCGACGCCGAAGGCGCCCTGATTGCCGAGCGCAGCCGTTGAGCTGGTACCTACCTTGCACTGCGCGGCGACCGTGCACTTCTCGAAGCTGGCGCCGTCCCGTGTCGTGGCCACGGTCACCGTGCCGGCGGGAGTGAGGCCAGACGCGTTGGTCGTCATCGCGACGTGGTCTACGCTCGCGCGGGCGCCCACGAACTCAACGGCGTAGGGGCCCCCCGCGGGCCCGGTGACCGTCGCGTTGCCGCTGCCTACGCTGGCTATCGCCTGCAGCGCCTCTTGAACGCTTCCGGCACCGGAAGCGGGCGCGTTGAAAGCAATCGGCGTGGTGGTGTTGGCGCCGAAGGTGAGCGTGAAGCTACCACCAGTTGGCCCGCCGCCCACCGTCACCGTTTGGCGCTCGTTGGTGTCGCCGACGCCTCCAGGCTGGACGACGTCGCGGCCGATCGCGAACTGAAAGTTGTTGTTCTCGTCGAAGGCCTGGACGCGGCCGTTGCCGCGGTCGACGACGTAGACGAATCCGCTCTGGGAGGTGCCGTCGGTTGTGATCTCGGAGTCGTTGACTGCGAGGTCACCGACACCGCTATTGGCGCTGCCGAACAGGCCGCCGAGATGGGGAGCGGCAGATGTGCCTCCGAAGAACGAGTCGAAGTAGCGCGTATCGGAAGCCGCTGGGCCGACGACCACCAGGAGCCCGACGACCACCAGGGCAACGGCAATCCCCGCTTGTCGACGACGAGCGGGACGGTTCGCGGCCGTGGTTTTGGTCATCTCTGGAATGTCTCCTCGATCGTCGGCAAGAGCACGGGGATACGCCCGGCAGGACGCTCGAACGGATAAGAACATGAACGTACTCGGGCGTCAAGGGGCAACCCCGACGAACGGCTCGACGTCGGCGAGGCTCACGAGCGTCCACAGCTGCCCGTTCTGCTTGACGAAGCGGACGCGATATGGCGAGCGATCTCCAGGATCCTTGACGAGGGCGCTGGCCCGATCCCCGGCGATGTCGATCGACCAGATGGCGGAGAGCTTGCCTTTCAAGCCCTGACGCTGGTTGCGGCGGGCCATCTTAGTTACGACGGAGTCGCAGCTCCTTCTGTGACCGGTCCCGGCGCGCTCGATCTCCCGCTCGCCTTGCTCGGAGAGCTCGTTGCATACGCCCGAGCCGGTACCAGCCGCGAAGTCGACCTGCACGTCGCTGAGAACCTCCCTTATATAAGCCCGGTCGCCACCACGAACGATCGTGCTGTTCTCAGCCTGTGCGATCGCCATCGCTTGGGCGCGAGTGACATAGCGTCCGTCCGGGCGCTCCAATGCCGCCGACTCATCGCCCGAATCGGCACAGCCATTGACCGCCAACATCGCCGCTAGCGCCCCGCAGACCGCTAGAACGATCGGCAGGTGTTCGATATCGACAAACCGCGTCAGATCGCGTCCCTCCTCGCTAGAAGACCGTAGCGAACAAAGGGGCCCGCGGCAACGCGTTATCGGTTAGCCTGAGACGCATCCGCGGTATGGAGCTGCGGGACAGAGTCAGACTTGGAGGGAGCTGGCAATGAGAAGCGTTCACATTTCGACTTGCATGACGGTGCTGGGAATGATCGTCGCCCTGGGGCTCGTCGCCTGCGGCGACTCGGATGACGGCAACGATGCCGCAGGCAAACCGGCCCAGCAGGAGACTGATTCAAGTCAGCCCGTTGCTGGGGCTGACGAGACTGAGCGCGAGGTGAGAGCAGCGCTCGCCGCCCTCCAGAACTCCTTCTACGCCGGCGACGTGAAGGCAGTCTGTGCCGGGTACACCGAGGCGGCCCGCAACGAGATCGCCAGCGGCGGAGGCAGCGACGCGACGTGCGAGTCCGCCATGGGCGCCTACGTAAGGCCCGTCCCGGCGTCGACGGCTCAGCGTTACAAGGCGAGGATCATCTCGGTCAAGGTCAAGGGCGACAAGGCGACGGTCCGTAGCGTGCAAGGCCAAGCGCAGCGGCCCACCGACGTTCGCCTCGTCAAAGAGGACGGCGCGTGGAAGCTCAGTCAGACGGGCTCGCCGGGCTCGCCGTAGCCAGCGGGAGCGGCGGCGTCCTTGACAGCTAGGGGTGTCGCGCGTACAGTGCGGGTGCCCGAGGAGTCACTCCTCGGGCGCTTGCCCCCCCGTCGGAGGGACGGGGGCCCTAAGGGGCATTAAGCGGGCAAGTGATCTCGGTCCTTTGAGGGAGGGATTCATCGACCTTAAGCCTTGAGCCGCCTGTGGCGGTGGTCGCCCATGAGGCGGCGCGTGATCCAAGGGTGCGCCGAAGCTCGGACCAATCCGAGCCTCGGCGCGGTAATCACCGGGGACCTGCTAGGTCGCCGGTTTCAAAAGGAGTATCAAATGATCCGCAAGCTTGTTCTGCTTGCTGTAACCGCGATGGCGGCGCTGGCCGTGTCGGCCACGACGGCGTCAGCCGCCGTTGTGCACAACCCCGGCATGTTCCAGGCCACGGGCGACCAGCTCAGCCTGATCGCGCATTTCCCGGGCATTGGCGAATTTGTCCAGGACCGATGCACCAATGATTGGGAACTCAACGTGGCCGGTAACGGACACGTCGATATCCACAATGTGGAGATCGATCCGCCCGGCACCGGTCCGTGCACTACGCTCGAGGACTGTGACGGAGAGGGCTGGGAAGGCCAGATCACCAGCCAGCACACCGTCCACGTCGACTTCTGCCTCGAGGGGGCCGGAACCGGCGCGGACATCGGTGGCGAAGCCACGTGCTCCGTCAGCGACGGTTGGCTCGAAGTTCACTGCGAAAGCTCGCTGGTGACCGAACCGTTCGGTGTCACGACTCCGCCGTTCCCGGCCGGCACCACGCTCGAAATCGAGGGCGAACTCGATCTCGACGAGGCGCTGTCGATCGAAGAATAGCCGTACCGAAAGCAGCAGCACCGGCACTTGCCTAGCGTTTGTGCCGGCAGGAGAGGGGGGCCCTTGTGGCTCCCCTCTCCGCGTTGTGCGCCGCATTCTCGAGGACCCCCCGCAGGGTTGACCCTTGACGCGAGAGTACGGGCATGTTCTTATCACTCTGGTTGGCCGCGCGCCTGACTGCGGCCGTGCTCTTGCGACGCTGAGGAGATCTCCGACACATGACCGACGCCCCCGCCGCGCCCACGGACCCCGCCCGCACCGTTGCGGCCAGAGCGGCGGTTGCGATCGGCTTACTCGCACTCACCCTTCTGACCGCTCCGGTGTTCGCACAGTCGGCGCAAGCGCAAACGACGACGCCCCTGGGCGAGAACTTCAGCTTCGCCGAGACCGCCGACCCGGATAGCTCGACCTCGGCGGCGGCCTATCCCGGCGTGTCCGCCTTCTGGGCCGGGGTCTGCGACCTGACGGATCTCGGGCCGGGCGCGGCAAGCGTCGGCACGCTGCCCGTAACCCCGTTTGCCCACTGCATCGACCACCGCGCACAGACGGGACCGCCACTAGCTCCCAATGTGGCGGCGGTTCCCGCTCCGGATGGCTCGGGACCCGACGGCTGGACGAACCCGCCCAGCTGGAGGATGGCCGACGTGACACTTGGTGGCGCCCACGCCGACGGCAGCACTGGCTTCTGGTTCTCGCGCTCGAATATCGCCAACACTGGCGGCTTGGGCGGCGGAACGGTCACCGACGGCGCTCCGCGCAACATCATCGTGAGTCTGCCGCCCGGCGTGATCGGCAACCCGAACGCGGTTCCGAAATGTCAGACCACGGACTTGAGCAACGTTCCGACCACTTGCCCCCCCAAGACGCAAGTCGGTGTCTCAACCGTATCTGAGCGAGGGCTCACCTACGTAGTGCCTGTGTACAACGTAGAGTCACGCGACGGCAACACCGCTGAGTTTGTCGTCAGTGGCCTCGGCGATGCCGTGCTCAACACGAACGCCCCCGTCACCGCCCGGGCGCGCACCGAGGGTGATTTCGGCGTCGACGCGTCCGCCGTGCAACTGCCTGGCGCGGTGCCCCTGTTCGGCCAGACGTTCACCCTGTGGGCCGTGCCATGGGCCTCGTCCCACGACCGCTACCGCCCGATCCCCGACTACTGCGGCAACGGCAACGGCGCGCTTGGAATGCTCCTCACGGGACTGGCCGGTGGCTTCGGCGGGGACTCCGGCGGCTGCTCCCAAGCCCCACAGTCCTATGACCCATCCTGGGGGCCGATCAAGCCATTCCTGACGACCCAGACGGAGTGCTCGCCCCAGCAGCCCGTAACGAGGATCTTCTCCGACAACTGGCACACGAGCGTCACGACCAGCGCCAGCTCGACCGCGCCATTAGTGACCGACTGTGCGGCCCTGCCGTTCAACGCCGGCTTCTCGGTGCAGCCGACCTCGAGCCAGGCCGACGGCCCGACCGGCCTTTCCGTCGACTTGACTACGCCGCAGAACAACGACCCACCGGCCTCGGTGCGCTTCAACCCGTGCGATGCGGTAGGCCCGGGATGCTCCACGGCCGGCGCGCCGGCCTACTGGAAGTCGCCCGCCGGGCGAGCGACGGCCCATCTCGAGAAGACCGTCGTTACGTTCCCCGAGGGTGTCGCGATCAACCCTGCGGGAGCCACCGGCCTGGCCGGCTGCTCCGACGACGAGATCGGGTTGACCCAGCTCGGCAGCCCGCCGCTGTTCGACAACGAGGACCCGTTTGACGAGGTCGGCGCCGAAGGAAGCCCGACCGAGTGCCCGGATGCATCGATCATCGGAACCGCGAAGGTCGACACGTCGCTGCTCGACGAGCCGCTCACCGGTGAGCTGGTGCTCGGCAACCCGAAGTCGACCGATCCGACCTCGGGCCAGATGTTCCGCACGTTCATCGTCGTCCGCAACCGCGAGCGCGGGCTGGTCGCGAAGATCTTCGGCTCGGCCGTCGCCGACCCCGCGACCGGGCGCGTGACGGCGACGTTCGAGAAGAACCCGCAGGTCCCGTTCGACGACGTGGAGATCGACGTCAAGGGCGGCCAGCACGGGCTGCTCGCGCTGCAGCAGCGCTGCGCCAGCCGCCCCTGGTCGGCGACGCTGACCCCCTGGAGCGCGGCTCACGGCGCCGGCGGCCAGCCGGTCGACAGCAGTGGGGCGTTCACCACCAGCGAGAACTGCGGCTTCGGATTCGCCCCGGCGCTGACCGCCGGGATGGACAGCCAGCAGGGACGTGGCGGTGGAACCTTCTCGTTCCGCTTCTCGCGCCAGGACGGTGAGCAGTGGTTCGACAGCCTCACCGCGAAGCTGCCTACCGGCCTGCTCGCATCGGTCAAGGACGTCCCGCTCTGCTCCAACGCTCAGGCCAATGCCAACGCCTGCCCGGCGAGCTCGAGGATCGGCATCGTCGACGCCGGAGCCGGCTCCGGCGCGCCGTTCTTCCTCGAGAAGAAGGGCACCGCGTATCTCACCGAGGGCTACAAGGGCGCTCCGTACGGCCTTGCCGTCTCGGTGCCGGTAGAGGCCGGCCCGTTCCGCGGCGAGTTCGCGCTGACGCCGATCGTCGTACGCCAGGCGATCCACGTCGACCGAACGACCGCCCAGGTCACCGCCATATCCGACCCGTTCCCGCAGATCTGGCACGGAATCCCGGTCCGGATCCGCGAGGCGACGGTCAAGATCGACCGCGATCGCTTCATGGTCAACCCGTCCGACTGCTCGCCGAAGCAGGTCGAGGCGACCCTTAGGTCCATCGAGGGAACCAGCGTCACCCGATCGGTGCCGTTCCAGGCCGCGGGCTGCGGCTCGCTGCCGTTCGAGCCGAAGCTCGCGCTGCGCCTCACGGGCAAGAAGCAGATGACGACGAGCAAGCACCCCGGCGTCAAGGCCATCGTCACCCAGACAGGCGTCGGCGAGGCCGGCATCGAGAAGGCCCAGGTCCGGCTGCCGAAGTCGCTGGCCCTCGATCCCGACAACGCGCAGGCGCTCTGCGAGTTCGCCGACGGCACCCAGCCGGACCTCGAGAACCGGTGCCCGAAGGGCTCGATCGTCGGCCGCGCGCGGGCTACCTCACCGCTACTCAACGATCCGCTGGTCGGAAACGTCTACTTCGTCAAGAACATCCGGATCGATCCGACGACCGGCAACCAGATCAGGACGTTGCCGATGCTGATCGTGGCGCTGCGCGGCGAGATCGCCGTCAACCTGCGCGGCGAGAGCGACACCACGAAGAGCGGAAAGCTGGTCAACACGTTCGACAACGTTCCCGACGCTCCCGTCAGTCAGTTCAACCTCAACATAAACGGCGGAAGCAAGGGCATCCTGGCCGTCACGCGAACACGGCGATCCAGGATCAACCTCTGCACCGCCGGCCGCCAGATCGCCGAGGCCGACATGGACGGTCACAACGGCAAGCGTCACGACTTCGACGTGCGGATGACGACACCGTGCAAAAAGAAGAAGGCCAAGGCGACGGCCTGCAAGACCAAGCAGCAGAAGCGCGGCAAGGCCTGCAAGCAGCGCGCCGCCGCGCAACGCAAGGCGGCGAGAGGGCGCTAGACGCGAGGATCGCCTGGTCGCGCTAACCGGAGGGAGGGCTCCGCATGTGGACGTCCGGCTAGGAGGGGGCCGGACGTTCCTTGCGGGAGCCGATGGCTGGAGGGAGCCGAGCTTGACGCAGTTCCGAACCGCAGCAGGCAGTCGCCGGTCCCTGGTGGCCGGCGCGATCGCGGTGGCGATCATGCTCGCGGGCTGCGGCAGCGAGCCGAGCGACGAGGACCAGGTCAGAGCGGTCGTCGCCGACGTACGGCGGGCGTTCGAGGCGAACGACGTCGCGGCGCTCTGCGACATCACGACCAAAGACGCCCAGCGCCACGTCGGCTACGCGGGACACCAGCCGCCGGAGGGCTGTGCCCGTGACATGCGCCAGTTCGTGGCGATGGTGCGAAAAAGCACCGGTGGGGAGGGACCGGCGGAGCCGACCGTCGAGCGCGTGACGATCCGTGGCGATCGCGCCACGGCGGTCGTCGACGCCGGCGAGGGCGCGCTCGCCCGTCTCCCACTCGTCCGCGAAGGCGGCACCTGGAAGCTGGACGCGCTGTACGGCGGAATGCCCGCCGGGCGGCAGGAGGACAAGTTCTGATGGCCGGTCGCGTCGGGCGCCAACGGATGCTCGGGTCGCTCGCGGTCGTGGCGCTGGCGATCCTTGCGACTCCGGCGACCGGCGCCGACGGCACGGCAAGATCCGGACAAACCACGGTACGGGCGATGGACGTCACCGGTGACACACCGAAGCCGTGTCCCGCTATCGAGGTGCGTGGCACCGACGTACACGGCGGCTGCGTGATTCACGCCGTCAACGGCAATATCGAGCTGTCCGTCGTTACAGCGGTCGGGCGGATGCCGTTCGCACGCTGCGAGAGCTACCAAACGATCCACATTGACAGTTACGGCCGGACGCTCACCGAGGAGATCGGCGTGCTGGGCGAGTCGCCGTGCCCCGACGTGAAGCCGTGCTTTCCCGGCCATTCGCGCGAGCGGCGCGAGCGTCCGCCCTGGAAAGGACAACTGATACTCCGGCCCGGCGGAGCCGTCGAGCACCAAGTGCGCGCGTGCTTCGACACCTGCATGGGCCGCTTCGCGGGAAGGCTGGTGACGCGCGTCGACGACACCGCCGGCCTCTGGAGAGCACGTGCGACGCGGGGATCGGTCGGGCTCAGCGGCTGGGAGATAGCCGGGGGGTGGGAATGGAAGCGCGATCTGAGCAGCGATGACGGCCTCCCCACCGGCCTCGCGCTCCGACCGGCCCACGGGGGGTAGGCATCGAGTGCCATCTGCGTTAGCCTTGCCGCGGGCGACGGTTCAGCCCTGTCGCACATCCAGAACGGAGGGATCTGGAATTGCAGTCACTCACACGTAGCCGTATACGTATCGGGGCAGTGGCATTCGCGGTTTCCGCCACGCTCGGCGTCGCCGCCTGCGGCGACGCCGACGACGCCGAGCCACCCGCAGATCAAGGCGGCGTCCGGCAGGATGCCTCGGTCACGGCCGAGCAGGCGCTGCCGACCTCGATGGACCCGAACAACCCGTGGAAGGACGCAAAGCGCTGGCCGCAGCCGGACTTCGAAGACCCCCACGGGGCTAGCGAGGACGTCCAGATCCGCGAGGTGATCAGCGACGTGCAGAAGGACTTCCCGGCGCGGATCGGATCGGGTGTCTGCCACGAGCTGTCTCCCGCTGGGCAACGCGAGATCGTGGACACCGGGATCGGCGTCTACGACACCTGCGAGAAGATCCTTCCCGAGATCGTCCGGCGGGTGCGTGACGGACGACTCCAAACGAACATCGGCAACGTCTCGCCCCTCGACGACGCCGTCGCCGCATTCAACCCGACCGAG
>CBFGZN010000047.1:0-13708 GCA_965653255.1 uncultured Solirubrobacterales bacterium
GTGGATCATCCGCGACGGCTTGAAGGGGACCTCGGTGATCGGGTCCGGCGCGCCGACGGCGAGGGGCTTGAAGAAGTCACGTGGATTGCGCATGAGCACTGGAATCTACCTACGGATACAGTTCTGCGCCTTCCGATTGACTCACGAATCAACGACTTGAGGAGCACATGACCGTCGACACAGATCAGGCGACACGCGAGGCCTCCGGCGCCCGCCCCTACGGGCGCTACCTGGAGGACTTCGAGGTTGGCGCCGTCTACAAGCACTGGCCCGCGAAGACCGTGACCGAGGCGGACGACCATCTGTTCTGCCTGATCACGATGAACCACCACCCGCTGCACATCAACGACGTCTACGCCGGCCAGTCGCAGCAGGGCCGCAACGTCGTCGTCGGGCCGCTCGTCTACTCGCTGGCGCTCGGCATGTCGGTCGGCGACGTCTCCGGCAAGGCGATCGCCAACCTGGCGACCGAGGAGCTGTCACACCCGGCGCCGGTCTTCCACGGCGACACCCTGTTCTGCGAGTCCGAGGTCCTCGAGGTCCGTCCCTCCGGCTCGAAGCCCGACCGCGGCGTCGTCCGCGTCCACACGCGCGTGCTCAACCAGGACGGCGTCCTGGTCGCCGAGTTCAAGCGCACCGTGCTGGTCCCGCGTAAGACTCCAGGCAGTTAGCGGAGGGTCGCAGGCGGACCGGTCCTACAGCCGGGCCTCGCGCCCTCCGCGGGAGCGAGGTCCGGCGAGTACCGCAGCTAGCTCAATGTGCGCCGAACTGGGCGACCCAGACGGTCGACGGCGAGCCCCAGAGGCGGCCGCGGGCGATGCCGGTTCCGACGTAGCGGAACGACCTGCTGAGCACCAGCGCGCGGTGCCCTGGGGAGCGCAGCCACATCCGGATCGTCGGGCCGGTGCGCGTCGACCAGCCGCGGTTGTAGGCCATCGCCTCGCCGGCGGTACGGAAGCCGCTGGTGCGGTAGCTGTTGCCGTGGTTGAAGTTGTCGTCGCGGATGACCGCTTTTGCGTGACGTGTCGACGCGTGCGTCAGCTTCGGCGCCGCGCGCAGTGGCGCCAGTCCGTGCTTGGCGCGGACCTCGTTGATCGCGTCGATCATCCGCTCGGTCGGATCCTCGGCGGCTGCCGCCCCGGCGGACGGTAGGACAATCAGCAGCATGCCTGCTAGTACGAACGTGCGCAGCGCTTTCATCGCGGGCCAGTCCTCTCTTTCCTAGGCCTACGGGGTTAGCTGTCGGGCTCGCGCAGAAAGAGCAGCGCGTCGCGGTCGGCCTGGAGGGCCGGGGCCGCGATTAGCCCCAAAGAAACGGTTCCCCCGTTCGCCCCTTCGTGAGGCGACTCGGCGTATGCAGTTGGAGCACGTTAGCCGAGTCGGTGGTCGGAAAGTCGCGCAAAACTCTGCAAAGAGCGGCGTTTGCTTGCGACTTTCGCGGTTTCGATGCTTGCTAGATACCGTCTTGGTCCTGTTTGGCGCTCGCGCGAAATCTCTCCCTGCCCGCCTCGCAGCGGCTCTGATCGCAGTCGCCGCGTTGGCCGCGGCAGCTTCGGCGACGGCTGAGGCGGCCCCGCTATACCCGGATCTGCGCACGCTGCCGCCGCGTGACCTGCGCTTCGACCGCACCGACGTCAGCTTCGACGGCAGCGGCCAGTTCCACAACGTGCTGCGCTTCACCAACACGGTCTGGAACGCCGGCCCCGGGCGGCTCGAGAATCGCGGCGAGATCGACCCCCAGACGCTCACCGGCCCGGCCTTCCAGCGCGTCTTCGACTCTGGTGGCGGCTTCACCGAGTACGCGGTCGGCGGCTTCTACTGGCACGCCCAGAACCACAACCACTTCCACTACGACGACTGGGGCCGTTACGAGCTCTGGGACCGTCCCGACTTCGACGCCTGGATCGCGAGCGGCCGCACCCAGGGCGCCGCCGACCTGCACGGCACCAAGACGACCAGCTGTGTAATGGACGAGGAGTTCTTCACGACGCTGCCCGGGACGCCGTTCCCGGCCGTCTACCCGTCGGGCGGCTGCCTGCTCGACGACGACGACGAGCTGATCCAGGGCCTGTCGGTCGGTTGGGGCGACACCTACGACTACTACCGCGACGAGCAGTGGATTGACCTCGACCAGGGCAGCCTCGCGGATGGCCAGTACGTGCTGCGCTCGGTGACTGACGCCAACAACAAGATCTACGAGAGTGCCGGCAAGGCCGACTCGACGCGCGAGTCGGCCATCAACAACGAGGGGATCGTCTACTTCACGATCGACGACGGCGAGATCGTCGACACCGACACGCCGACCGGCACCGTCGCGATCAACAACGTCGACGCGAGCACCGGCGTCAAGAAGGTCACCGTCAAGGTGACCGGCCGCGATGACGTCAGCGAAGTCGACCAGGTGCGAGTGTCGGCCGACGGGATCAACTGGCGGACGCACAACTACACGAGCTCGGGCTCGACGCCGACGGCGATCATCTGCGACCTGACCGATCCCGCGATCGGCGGCGGCCCCAACGAGGGCGTCCGCACGATCTACGCGCAGTTCAAGGACGGCAGCGGCAAGTGGGGCAACACCGAGAGCGACACGATCCTCTACGACCCCAGCGCCGACGGCCCGTCGGCCTACTCGGACGCCGTGCTGGCCGACGAGCCGGCCGCCTACTGGCGCCTCGGCGAGCCGAGCGGGACGACCGCGAACGACTCCGCGGGCTCGAACACCGGCACCTATGGAGCGGTTCCCGGCCAGGGCGCTGACAGCCTCGTCCCTGGTGACCCGGCCAACGCGGCTGCGGCCTTCGACGGCGTCGACGACGCCAATGTCTATGGCGTGTGGCCGCTCGCGCTCGGCGGCGTCGCGGTATCCGACGCGCCGGCGATCGAGCCGAGCGACGAGGTCGCCGTCGAGGCATGGATCGAGCCCCAGCAGTTCCGCTCCGCTGGCAGTTACTCGGGCCTGGTGGTCAAGCCGGAGGCCTACTCGCTGCAGTTCAACGGCTCGCGGCTCGAGTTCACGATCATGCGCGACAGCGTTCGCTACCGCGCCCGCGCCGCGCCGGGAGCGATCCAGCTCGGTCAGGCCTACCACGTGGTCGGCACCTACGACGGCTCCCAGGTACGCCTCTATGTCGACGGCGAGCAGGTTGCTTCGACGCCGCTGACCGGTGTGATCGGCCAGTCCGACCAGGGCCTCAGCATCGGCGCCTGGAACGGGTCGACCGAGTTCGCCGACAGCGTTATCGACGACGTCGCGGTCTACGGCGCCGCGCTCAGCGCGCAGCAGGTCGGCGACCACTGGGACATCGGCAGCGAGCCGCCGACACCGCCCGACCCGACCGTCGCAACGCCGAGCGACCTGACCGCGACCACGGCCTCGCAGACACGCATCGAGCTGCGCTGGGACGACGATGCCGACAACGAGACCGAGCACGTGATCGAGCGCGACTCCAGCGCGGCGTTCAGCTCGCCGGAGACGACCGTGCTCGGCGAGGGGGAGACCGCCTACTCCGACACCGGCCTGACGCCGGGGACGACCTACTTCTACCGTGTCAAGGCGCGCAACGCGAGCAACGAATCCGGTTGGTCGAACGTCGCCAACGCGACGACGACCGCGCCGCCGCCACCGCCCGCCGACGGCTACGGGCAGATGGTGCTGGCCGACGATCCCGAGAGCCACTGGCGCTTCGGCGAGCCCTCCGGCAACATCGCGATCGACCAGCGCGCGATCAATCCCGGTGCCTACGCGAACAGCCCCGCTCTGGGCGTGCCCGGCCTGCTCGTTGACGACGGCGGCAACACCGCCGTCGCCTTCGATGGCGTCAACGACTACATGAGCGTGTCGGACTCGAACTCGCTCGAGATCGCCTCGCCGCTGACGCTCGAGGCGTGGATCGACCCGGACACCGTCGGCGCGCCCGGCGACATCGCGACGATCGTCAGCAGGACCGGCTCCTATGCGCTGCGACTGAACGGCTCGGCGCTGGTGTTCGAGCTGACGACGCTCGGCGGTCCGCAACAGCTGTCGACCGGCGCCGGAGCGATTGAGGCCGGCAAGCCGCAGCACGTTGTCGCGACCTACGACGGAACGACGCGACGGCTCTACCTCGATGGCATCGAGGTAGAGGAGGCCCCGCTCGCCGGCGCGAACGAAAGCCCGGGCGCCTTCTTCGTCGGCTCTGCCGGCGGCCTGTCGGGCTTCTTCGACGGCACGATCGACGAGGTCGCCGTCTACTCGAAGGTGCTCGGCGCCGACCGCGTCAAGGCGCACTACGAGGACGGATCGAGCGTCGACCTCGATCCTCCGGTCAACCCACCGACCGAGGAACCGCCCGTCACGCCGCCGACTGTCGATCCGCCCACGACTCCCGTCCAGCCGACATGTCAGCGCGCGCTGACGAGCCGCAGCCAAGCTCGCCGGCGGTTTGACGCAGCGGTCAAGCGTGCGCGGGCGGCCAAGCGCCCGGTCGTCAAGAGCCGGCGCCAGAAGGTCGTCGCGCAGCGCAAGAAGGCCTTGCGCCTTGCGCGCGCGCACGTGACGCGCGTATGCGCGAGCGCGCGCTGAGTACGCATTTTTGACGTAGCGCCGAACTCATGCGAGTTTGGTGCCCTGGCCCCAGGCCCTGGGGCCGGCTTGCCATGCCGATTGAAACTTTGAACGGAGCTCGCTTGCGCCGCTGGTCCACACCGATTTTCGTCGCCGTCCTGTTGGCGCTCCTGACTCCCGCGATCGCGCAGGCGGAGCCGCTCTATCCGGACCTCTCGACGCTCCCGCCGCGTGACCTGCGCTTCGACCGCACCGATGTCAGCTTCGACGGCAGCGGCCAGTTCCACAACGTGCTGCGCTTCACCAACACGGTCTGGAACGGCGGCCCGGGCAAGCTCGAGACGCGCGGCCAGATCGATCCGGTGACGCGCACCGGACCGGCGTTCCAGCGGGTGTTCGACACCAACGGGACGTTCACCGAGTACTCGGTCGGCGGCTTCTACTGGCACGCCCAGAACCACCAGCACTACCACTACGACGACTGGGGCCGCTACGAGCTCTGGGACCGTCCCGACTTCGACGCTTGGGTCGCCAGCGGCAGGACCGTCGGCCAGGCCGACCTGCGTGGCACCAAGACGACCAGCTGCGTGATGGACGAGGAGTTCATCAAGACGCTGCCGACGACCCCGTTCCCGGCTGTCTACCCGTCCGGTGGCTGCCTGCCGAACAACCAGAACGTGCTCGTCCAGGGTCTGTCGGTCGGCTGGGGCGACACCTACGACTACTACCGCGACGAGCAGTGGATCGACCTCGACCAGGGCAGCCTTGCCAACGGCCAGTACGTCATCCGCTCGGTCACCGATCCGAACAACAAGGTCTACGAGAGCCCCGGCAAGGCAGACACTGCCAAGGAGAGCCAGGTCGCCAACGAGGGGATCGTCTACTTCACCGTCCAGAACGGCCAGGTCGTTGACACGACGGCTCCGACCGGCACCGTTGCGATCAACGACGTCGACGAGCGCACGACGTCGAAGAACGTCACGCTGAAGGTGACCGGCCGCGACGACGTCAGCGGCGTCGACCAGGTACGTGTATCAGCTGACGGGGTCAACTGGCGGACGCACAACTACACGAGCTCCGGCTCGACGCCGACGGCGATCCTCTGCGACCTGACCGACCCGGCGATCGGCGGCAACGCTGGCACCGGCACACGCACGCTCTACACCCAGTTCAAGGACCGCAGCGGCAAGTGGGGCCAGTCCGAGAGCGACAGCATCGTCTACGAGCCCGCGACCGCGCCGACCGGCGCCTACGCCCAGGCGGTGCTTGCCGACACGCCCGCCGCCTACTGGCGCCTCGGTGAGACGAGCGGCACGACCGCCGTCGACTCGGTGGGCTCGAGCACCGGCACCTACGTCAACGCGCCGACGCTCAACAGCGCCAGCCTGCTGGCGGCTGACACGGCCAACCGCGCAACTCGCTTCGACGGGACCAACGACAACGTCCGCGTCAACAACTCGACCGCGATCAATCCGTCGCAGCGGGTGACCGTCGAGGCCTGGATCAAGCCGGAGGCGCTGCCCGCCGCCGGCAGCTTCGCGTCAATCGTGACCAAGCGCGAGTCCTACGCGCTGCAGTTCAACGGCCCGCGACTCGAGTTCACGATCATGCAGAACGGCACGCGCCGCCGCACCCAGGCGCCGCAGGGCGCCGTCGTCGCCAACCAGACCTACCACGTGGTCGGCACCTACGACGGCACTACGACGCGGCTCTACCTCAACGGCACGCAGGTTGCGACCACTGCGCTGACGGGGGCGATCGGGCCGGCGTCGAACGGGCTCAACATCGCCTCCTGGGACGGCTCGATCGAGTACATGCGCGGGACGATCGACGACGTCGCGATCTACGGCGCGGCGCTCAGCGCCGCGCGCGTCGCCGCCCACCACACGGCGGGGACGAACTCGACGACTCCGCCGCCCGATCCGACCGTCGCCGCGCCGACCGGGTTGAGCGCGATGACCGCTTCGCAGACGCAGATCGAGCTGCGCTGGAACGACAACGCGACCAACGAGTCGGAGTACGTGATCGAGCGCGACACCACCAGCGCGTTCACCTCGCCGCAGACGACGCCGATCGGTGAGAACTCGACCGCCTACTCGGTCACGGGGCTCAACCCGTCGACGCAGTACTACTTCCGCGTTCGCGCGCGCAACGTCAGCCAGACCTCGGCCTGGTCGAACGTCGCGACGGCGACCACGGCGACGCCACCGCCACCGCCGACCTCGGCCTACGGCCAGATGGTGCTCGGCGACGACCCGGTCAGCTACTGGCGCCTCGGCGACAGCGGCACTTCGGCGGTCGACCAGCGCGCGGTCAACCCAGGCGTCTTCGTCAACGGTCCCGTCCAGGGCGCGACGAGCCTGCTCGCCAGCGACACGGCCAACAAGGCGGTGACGCTCGACGGAGTCAACGACCACGTCAGCGCGCTGGCCTCGTCGTCGCTCGACATCACCGGTCCGCTGACGCTCGAGGCGTGGATCAAGCCGACCGCGCTGCCGGCCGCCGGCAGCTTCGCGGCGATCGTCTCGAAGCCCGAGTCCTACGCGTTGCAGCTCAACGGCCCGCAGCTCGAGCTGACGATCGTCCAGTTCGGCGTCCGTCAGCGCCTGCTCGCGCCGGCCGGTGCGATCGTCGCCGGTCAGACGGCGCATGTCGTCGCCAGCTTCGACGGCACGACGCGACGGCTCTACGTCAACGGCAACGAGGTCGCCAGCGCGGCGCTGACCGGCGGTCCGACGTCGACCTCGAACGGCCTGGCGATCGGCTCGTGGAACGGCCAGCAGGAGTTCTTCGCCGGCACGGTCGACGACGCCGCGATCTACAACAAGGCGCTGTCGGGTGCGCGCGTCGCGGCCCACTACACCCAGGGCGCCGGCACGCCGCCTCCGCCGCTGCCCGTCGCGGCCCCGACTGGGCTGACCGCGACCGCCGCGTCGCAGTCCCAGATCAACCTGAGCTGGGTGGACAACGCGTCCAACGAGACCGAGTACGTCGTCGAGCGCGCGACCTCCAGCACCTTCACGTCGCCGCAGACGACGGTGCTGCCGGCCGGCTCGACGAGCCGTTCCGACACGGGCCTGACGGCCGCGACGCAGTACTTCTACCGCGTCCGGGCGCGCAACTCGGGCGCCGCGTCGGACTGGTCGAACGTCGCCAACGCGACGACCCTGACGGCGCCGCCCCCGGCGACCGGCTACGCCCAGACGGTGCTGGCAGACAACCCGATCAGCCACTGGCGGCTCGGCGAGACCTCCGGCACCGCGGCCGCCGACGTGCGCGGCGTCAACGCCGGGACGTACGTCAACGCTCCGACTCTCAACGCGGCGAGCCTGCTCGCGACCGACACGGCCAACAAGGCGGTGACGCTCGACGGGACCAACGACCACGTCCGCGTCGCGAACTCGAACTCGCTGCGGATTGCTGCGCCGCTGACGCTCGAGGCCTGGATCAAGCCGACCACGATCCCGGCGGCGGGCAGCTACGCATCGGTGCTGACCAAGCGCGAGTCCTACTCGCTGCAGTTCAACGGCCCGCGGCTCGAGCTGACGATCATGCAGAACGGAACGCGGCGGCGAGCACAGGCGCCAGTCGGCGCGATCGTCGCCGGGCAGACGTACCACGTCGCCGGTACCTACGATGGAACGACCATGCGGCTCTACGTCAACGGCGCCCAGGTCGCGACGACGGCCCTCACCGGCGCGGTCACGCAGAACACCAACACGCTGATCATCGGCTCCTGGGACGGGTCGACGGAGTTCATGCGCGGGACAGTCGACGAGGTCGCCGTCTACGGCACGGCGTTGAGCGCGGCGCGGATCGCCGCGCACAACACCGCGGGCCGCTGACCGTGGCCGCCACCGGCTCGGCGGGGCAGCTGCCCCGCACCGTGCTGCTGGCGCCTCACAACGGCGGCCTCGCGATGGCGCGCGCGCTGCGCCGGCGCGGCGAGCGCCCGGTCGTGCTCGCTTGCCCCGCGGCGGCTCACGTCGCGGCGACGCGCGGCGTCGAATCCGAGGTCCTGCCGACGGTCGTGGCGGGTCGCGAGCGCTGGCTCGAGCGCGTCGCGGCCCAGGGCGAGGCGATCGTCGTGCCGGGGACCGACGACGCAAGCGACTTCCTCGCCAGCGAGCGCGAGCGCCTCCCGGAGTCAATCCGCACCTTCGAGAGCCTCGACGGCGTCCACCTGGCGCTGATGAGCAAGCCGGAGTCGCACGCGCTCGCCGAGCGCGCGGGCGTCCGCTGGCCGCGCAGCTTCGACGTCACGACGACCGCCGAGCTGGACGAGGTCGCCGCCAAGATCGAGTACCCGTGCATCGCCAAACCGGCGCTGTCGCACCGCTGGCGAATGGTCTTCGGCGAGGACCGCGTGCTACTCGCCAACCAGCCCGAAGAGCTGATCGCGCACGGCCTGCGCGCGCTCGAGCACGAGCTCGAGCTCGAGCTCGTCGTCAGCGAGTACGTGCCAGGCCCCGACGGTGCCGTCGAGGAGGCGATCCTCGTGCGTGCACCCGACGGCTCGTACCCCGTTGAGTTTGGCTGCCACAAGCTGCGCCAGCACCCGGCGGGCTTCGGTGCCGCGTCGCTGTGCGAGACGGCGCCGATCCCCGAGACGATCGCGCTCGCCAAGCAGCTGCTCGACGCCGCCGGCTTCGTCGGCGTCGCCGGGGTCGAGACCAAGCGCCACGCTGAGACCGGCGAGCGCTACTTCCTCGACGCCAACGTCCGTCTGCCGACCCAGTGGGGGCTCGGCGACGCCGCCGGAGGCGACTCATCGTGGCGGCTGTGTGCGACGCTCGCCGGCATCGAGGTCGGTCCGCAGCCGCCGATCGAGCCGGGCGTCCGGCTCGTCTATCCGCAGCTCGAGCTGCACGCCGCGATCGCTGGCCGGCGCAACGGCAACGAGGGCCCGTCGCTGACCGAACGGCTGCGCAGCTGGCGCGGCGCAGGCGACCTAGGCATCGCCGACCCGCGCGATCCCGGTCCGGCGCTGTCGGTGGTCGGCCAGGCGATCCGTGTCCGCGCACGCGATCTGCGCAAGCGGTAACTGGCGAAAACGGGGGACCGATCCTAGTATCGGTCGAGGAGCTGATGATCAAGAGCATCGCCAGAATGGGGTTGCGGCGAGGCCGTTCGCAGACGCACACGCCGGATCGTGAGGATCAGCCGGCGCTGTTCGTCGACGTCGACGGTGTCCTGAGCCTGTTCGATCCCGACGGATCGCGCGACATGCCCGGGCCGTTCCACTGGGTCGAGGGCGTCGCGCACTGCATTCCCCCGGACTCCGGCCCACTGCTCGAACGGCTTGCGCGCCACTACGAGCTGATCTGGGCGAGCGGTTGGGAGGACAAGGCGAACGAGTACCTGCCGACGATCCTCGACCTCGACCTGCCCGAGCTCAACTACCTCACCTTCGACGGCCGCGCAAGCTTCGGCTCGTCGTTCTGGAAGCTCGAGGCGATCGACGAGTACGCCGGCTCGCGGCCCGTCGCCTGGATCGACGACAACATCGACGCACGCGGGCGCCGCTGGGCCGAGCTGCGCGACGCGCCCACGCTGCTGGTTGAGGCCAAGCCGACGGTCGGACTGACGCGCGCGCATACCGAGCAGCTGGTGCGCTGGGCTAGGTTGGTAGCGACCGCTTAGAGCGGACATCATGGGGGCAATCGAGCGGATATCCGTCGTCGCGCCGATGCGCGGCGAGAGCAACGGCAACCTGACCGGGTTCGTCGAGGATCTCGCGCGGCAGGACTTCGCCGGCGAGCTCGAGGTGTTGGTCGCCGACGGGGGAGAGTGCGACCGCGAGCACCTTTGCGCAGCCGCCGGCCGCCATGACATCGAACTGCGGCTGATCGACAATCCCGACGGCTGGGTGTCGCCCGGGCTCAACGCCTGCATCCGCGCCGCCAGCGGCGACCTGATCGTGCGGCTCGACTGCCACTCGCGCTATCCCGACGACTATCTGCGCCGCTGCGCCGAGCTCGCCGAGTCCAGCGGTGCCTGGAACGTCGGCGGCCGGCTCGTACCGCGCGGAGAGACGCCGTTCGAGCAGTCCGTCGCGACCGCGATGGACAGCCCGTTCGGCGGCATCGGCTGGACGCGGGTGGGCGACAGCGACGAGCCGGTCGAGGTCGACACCGTCACCTTCGGCGCCTTCCGGCCCGAGGCCTTCGAGGCCGCCGGCCTGTTCGACGAGGAGCTCGTGCGCAACCAGGACGACGAGTTCAACCTGCGCCTGCGCCGCGCCGGCGGCAAGATCGTGCTCGACCCGTCGATCACCGTCGGGTACCGCCCGCGCGGCTCGCTGCGGGCCGTCTGGCGCCAGTACTTCGAGTACGGCTTCTGGAAGGTCCCGGTCATGCGCAAGCACGGCCAGGTGCTGACCCTGCGTAGCCTCGCGCCGCTGATCCTCGTGCTGTCGGTCGCCATCCTGGCCGGCGGCGCGCCCGCATCGGCGCTCGCGCGGCGGCTGCTAACCGCCGAGGTCGCCGCCTATCTGTCGCTCGCCCTCTACTTCGGCGCCACCGGCGTCCGTCGCCGCGGCGGACCGCTCAGCTCGATCCTCAACGTCGTCGCCACCTTCCCGGCCTTCCACTTCGGTTACGGGGCCGGCATGGCCAGTAGCCTGCTGCGCCTGGTGCGCGAACGACTCAGCAGCCCCGGCGACACCACCGGCCGCACGCCGGCGCCGACGGCTGACGTCGCGCCCCGATGAGGGGTCGCGCCCCGATGAGGGCGCCGACGCTGATGTACCACGACGTCGTGGCCGCCCACGGCGGACGCGGCGGCTTCGACGGCGAGGGCCCCGACGTCTACGCCGTCACCGACGACGAGTACGGCCGCCACCTCGACGCGATCGGCGCCGCCGTGGGCGCCCCGCCGGCCCGCGCCGCCGACCTGCTCGCCCCAGCCCCGCCAGCCCAACCCTGGCTGATCACCTTCGACGACGGCGGCGCCAGCGCCATCGACGCCGGAGCCGAGCTCGCCCGTCGCGGCTGGCCCGGCCACTTCTTCATCGTCACCGACCTCGTCGGAACCCCCGGCTTCGTCACCTGGGACGACGTCCGCGCCCTCACCGCCCAAGGCCACGTCATCGGCTCCCACACCCGCACCCACCCCGACCGCATCTCGGCCTGCCCACCCGCCCAGATCGCCGACGAGTGGTCGCGCAGCGTCGAGCGCATCACCGCCGAGACCGGCATCGACACCATCACCGCCAGCGTCCCCGGCGGCTACTACTCGCCCGAGGTCGGCCAGGCCGCCGCCCGCGCCGGCATCCGCATCCTCTTCACCTCCCAGCCCACCCCAACCGCCAAGACCGCCGACGGCCTTCTCCTCGTTGGCCGCTACGCCATCCGCCACACCACCACAGCGCCCGAGGCCGCCTCAGCCGCCGCCGGCAACTTCCTACCTTGGACCCGCCAACGCGCCGCCTGGGCCGCCCGATCCGCCGTCAAACGCGCCACCGGCCGCCACTACCGCCGCATCCGTGCAGCGCTACTAGCGCGCCGTTCAGGCTAAGGACCAACCGCCAGGGCCGGGGTCCTGTCTCCGGTGGCTGGGATTGGGTGCTCGGCGGGCTCCGGACTCCGCCCCGTCCCTGGCGCGACTTGTCGCTTGAGGGTTCGGGCGTTGGTCGACGGGAGGGGCTGCGCCGGAACGCCCGCCTGCGCGCCCAACCCACCACCGTCGCCACCCCGCCAGCAGCGCCTGTCCCATACAACAGGCTCGGCCGTAGCTCACAGACGTGGAGTCTCGAAGGTCGGAACGTTCTTTGCGTCCAGCCAGGTTGTGCCGTGGCTGATGGACAGTGCGGCTATAGGCGAACACAGGTTCGTCCGGCTGCTGCGTCATTGTCGTGCGCAAAGGTCAGATTCGGGACAGGACACCGTTTCTCTCCGGCCGCGACCCAAACCCGCGAAGCGCTAGCCCAGGCGATTATCAGCCGTAGCGGGCGGTCGTGTGAATCCGGCCGCTCGCTTGGTGTGTAATACGCGCTGCAGAAAGATGTCGAAGCTAGAGATAAAAGCTCGCATCGCTTCGACGCACCCGGTCGACAAGTATCCGGGATGGCGTTTGACAGCGGAGGCCCTAGAGGGTTTGGCCGAGCGCCTTAGGGCGGGCGACGTCCCGATGCTTTTCGACCATGATGCGCGTCAAACCATCGTGTCCAAGTGGATCAACGCAGAGGTAGTGCCACTCGATAACGGGGATTCGGCCCTCGAAGGGACCTTTGAAGTTGACTCCGATGTATGGGCTCAGGTCCAAGACAAGTTCGACGATGCCGGCGTAGTCGGTGGATTCTCCTTCACCGCCACCGTGGGCCAGACCGGCCCTCGGTCAGGACGTGCAGCGGCAGTCGTCCTTGCTGCCGATGCCGCCGCTTGGTCAGATCGTGATCGCGCCGAGGCCGGGGCGATCCTCGACGCAATTGCACCGACACAGATAGATCGACTGTTTCAGTACAGCGGCGTTGAGCTCGCGACAATCTTCCTGGTACTGGCCCAAGGGGTTGGCCTTGGCGTCCTTGGTAATGCGGCCTACGACGCTCTCCGCTCTCTCGTTGGCCGTCGGACTGAGCAAACGCGCATAGAGATACATCGGCGCGGTTTCAGTGGAGAGACTCTGAAGGCTGTCATCACTACGAACGATCCCGATGTCGCGCAGAAGGCGCTTGAGACGCTGCATCCGAACCAATCTGCCCCGACCGTCTACTTTGATGTAGAGGCAGACGATTGGTTGGAGGATTGAGTCACTCCTGTTATTCCGCAGGAAGTAGATCCAAGGAATCGCGGTGGTTCGGGCGTACGACTGTGAAGTGGCGTCGATCCAATGTGATGACCGTCGCCGTATCCAGTCGCTCAGCAAGCGCCACAACCGATGCGTCGGTGCCGCCGAGGGGGAGGTCTCCGTACTCGTCGACTAGTTCGGCCATGCGCGCCCAGTCGTTGTTCCGCGGTGGCTCGACCTCGATCTGGCCGAGTCCTCGCAGGAACGACGCTTCGGCCTTGGCGCCCAAGCGACGACCAACGAGGTAAGTCGCCTCGGCGACCACCAACGCTGGGACGACCAACTCGAGGTCGCGGCGCTGGAGTGTCGCCAGCGATGCGACGTGGGCATCGTCATCAAGATCGGCTGCCGCGTACAGCGGACCCGTATCAACGACTG
>CBFGZN010000048.1:0-13699 GCA_965653255.1 uncultured Solirubrobacterales bacterium
CTCGGCAGCCATCGCGAACACGTCCGGTTCTAGCTGAGCACTGCCCGGACGTGTTCGCGATGGCTGCCGAGCTCGGCCTGTCGCAGCGGATCAACGACACCTACCCAGACGCGACCGCGAGCGTGGCCGCGTGACGGTGCGGACGCCTGTGATCTCGTTGGGCGCTGGCGTCCAGTCGAGCGCGTTGCTGTTGATGGCTGTTCACGGCGAGCTGGAGGGCTTGGGCGAGCAGCCTGAGCTTGCGGTGTTCGCTGATACGCAGCGTGAGCCGCCGGGCGTCTACGAGTGGCTTGCGTTCTTGCGGATGGCTGCCTACCGGGCGGGGATCGAGGTCGCTACGACGACTGCGGGCGATCTGCTTGAGGCATCGACGGCGGGCGACTTCAACCCGATCCCGTTGTATCGCCGTAACGAGGATCGCTCAGTGTCGCTTGGTCAGCGGCAATGCACGTCGCAGTTCAAGATCCGTCCCTATCGGACGTTGCTCCGTGACCGTGGCTTTGGGCCTGATCGTCCGGTCGAGACGTGGATTGGCATCACGACGGATGAGATCGAGCGCGTCAAGCCGGCTGATGTGAAGTGGGCGTCGAACCGGCATCCGTTCATCGAGCTGGAGATGTCACGGCGCGACTGCGGGCAGTGGCTCATCGACCACGACTATCCGCTGCCCCCGAAGTCGGCTTGCTACTTCTGCCCGTTCTCGTCAGGGCGCCGCTACGCCGACATGCGCGACAGCGATCCCGAGACGTGGGAGAAGGCGTGCGCGGCTGACGAGGCGATGCGCACTACGCGCGACGGTCGCGAGCAGTTCGTCCTGAAGACGATGGAGCCGCTGCGCACCGCTGATCTGATTCCTGCCGATCACGGCCAGCTCGACCTTGGTGTCGACGCCGAGTGCGACGGGGTCTGCTTTGTCTAGGGGTGCGGCGTGATCTTCAAGGCGGACCTGGCGGCGAAGGTGATGGTCGGCGAGAAGACGGTCACGCGACGGATGCCGTCGGACAACCCGCGCTCGCCGTGGTGGCGCGAGGAGTGCCGCTATCGCGTCGGTCAGGTCGTCGCGGTCAACCCTGGCCGTGGTGTGACGAATATCGGTCACATTCGCTTGACGACAGTGGAGCTTGTCGAGCTGGGCCACCTTGACGATGCCGAGGCCCGCCGAGAGGGCTTCGCAAGCGCTGCCGAGTTCGAGCGCTTGTGGACAGAAATGCACGGCTCCTACGACCCGGAGCTATGCCTGTGGCGGCTCGCGTTCGAGGTCGAGCGGTGATCGTCGATCGCGATGAACTGCGAGCGCTGCGCCAGGGCAAGATCGACGAGGTCTTGATCCGCCAGCGACCGCCAGCCATCGGCGCGATCGTGCCGTTGCAGTCCGGCGTCGGTAAGCGCGCGAGCTGCCACGCTCGCGTAGAGGACCACTGGCCGATTACCAGCGGCGACCATGAGGGCTGCCACGCCGTCAGGCTGACGGAGGTCGTGCGCGAGGAGCCGACGCGCTACCTCGGCAAGACGGGCTACACGACGGACCCTGACCTGGCGAAGCGCGACGAGGAGGGCAACCCCGAGTGGGCACCGCCGCGTGGCTGGACCGACGACGGGAAGGATCTCCGCGAGAGCGAGCACACTGATCGACAGGCGGACGCGCTCGACCGCCTGATCGACTTGGCTGCTAGTGACGTCGAGCTTGATCGCCTCCAAGAGCTAGCCGACGCGCGCGGCGTTGACATCAGCTCGGACATCCGCGTCATGCGCAAGCGCGTGACGGCGATCAAGGCCAAGATCAGCGCCGGACGGCAGGCGGCGTAGCATGCAGCCAGTGCGTCGCGACGATATTGCTGACATCTACCGCGTCCCGCCCGAGATGGTGGGTCTGCCGCGCAAGCGGTGGCCAGTGCGCCTATGGCGATGGGTGATGAGGTTCTACCGTGGCTGATGGCGAGACCAATTGCCGGGTTCCAGTGCGTACGGGCGATGGCAGCACTCGGCTAGTCGAGTTGGAGCTCCTGCTTGACGTGGTTGCGCTTGATCCGGTCGCGGTCGAGTTGGGGATCGATGTCAACGAGCTGCTCGACCAAGTCGAGCGCTGGGCGAACGACGGCGAGGGTTTCGTCTACGGCGTGATCGTCGACCGCGACAAGCGAGAGATAAGCCAGGCCCCAGGCGCTCAGCGCTGACGCGCGCGCGTTCCGTCCGCCTGGGTCGGTGTACTACTCGGCGAGCCGAAGGATTGCGATCCGCAGTGCGAAGGGATCGGCCCGCGAGTGCTACAGGACCTCGTACGCCTTGACCTCGGCGGAGAGATCTTCTCCCTGCGTCTGAGGCTCCCCGACCCGGTCGGGGAGTCAAGCGCGTGTGCGAGGGCGTCCGATGCTGATCGGCACGCCGCGCAGGGGTCCCACCCCTTCACCGAAGGAGACAGCGATGCAAGGCAGCACCCCGAGCCAAGCCGAGTGCCTGGCGCTCGCGAAGCAGCGGCACGGCAAGGCGTGGAGGACTATGACCGAGTACGCGAAGGTCAGTGCGCTCAACCAGGCACGAAAGGATCTGCGCGCGTCGGCCACGGTGCGCGCCTAATGGGTGTCTACGTCATCGTCGATACGCCGGACCACAGTCGCGTCGTGCAGGAGGGCCAGCCGCCGACGACGCTGGCGGCCTACTACCTGCCGGTCGGCGAGGGCGAGTCGGTGACCGATGTCGTTGCTGCTCACGCTGCGACGCTGCCGTTCGGGTCGGCGATCAAGCTGGTCGACGAGGCTGAGGTTCAGCACTTCGCGCTGTCCGCTCAGCTCGTTGAGGCCGATGCTTCGCCGCCGCCGAGCGTCTCGCCTGCGTAGGTCGGCGTGGCTCGTCAGCGTCTGTGCATCGGCTGTCGTGGCCGCTTCGCTGCCAAGCAGATGGTTCGGGGCCGGTGTCCTGAGTGCCGTCGTAAGCAGGACGGCGAGAGCTTCTACCAGTCGCCTGAGTGGAAGGCGCTCGTCGCGAAGGCGAAGCGTCTGTTGCGACCGTTGGAGTGCTGGGTCTGCGGCTCGGACTGGCGGCTCACCCTTCACCACTTCACCGGCCGCCGCGAGGGCGGCGCCGACGAGCTGAACAACACCGGCTGGCTCTGCGGTACCTGCCACTCGCGCTACGAGGGCGACCGCCGCGCTAGTCGGGTCACTGACCTGACGAGAGCTGTAGACGCGCTCGCCCGGCACCGGTTTTTTAGCGACGAACCTTCCCGGAATCGCGCCTAGCTGCGCACACAAAAACGTCGGATTCGGCTGGGTTTTTCCGGCGACATCTAATCCACGTGCGCACGCGGCGGCTGTTCCGAATCCGTACCGACCCGTTCCCCAACCTGCACCGAAACGACCATGCCACGTCCCAAATTTCCCCCTCCCGCGGACTTCGACAAGGAGTCGGAGAAGTTGTGGAAGGACACGATCAAGTTCCTGGAGGAGCAGAACACTTGGGAGGCGTCGGACGTCAAGGCGCTTGAGCGCTACGTCCGTGCCGAGCAGCGCGCCCGCTGCGCGCGCGAGGAGTTGATCGACAGCAATGGTCGGCTCCAACTCACCACGCATGGGTCGCAGGGGCAGTTGGTTCAGAACCCCAACGTCAAGACCGCGCGGGAGGCCGAGCGCGATGCTCACGAGTACGCGAAGGAGCTCCTTCTCACGCCGAAGGCGCGCGAGCAGCACGAGCTTGAGCGGACCCGTGCGACGGGTGGGAAGTTCGGCGACGCGCTCACGTAGCTCGCGGGGCCGTGCGTGCTGACGATCGTCCGCTGGATCTTCATCGTCGCGACCTGTCTGCTCGCGACGGCGGCTCCGGCGAAGAAGGCTCCAGCTCGAACCCGATCGCGTAGCGCGCCCCGGCGCCGGCGCAAGGGTCCGCTGCGGTGGTGCTACGACGACTTCGTCTGGTTCTGCGAGCTGCTGACGCTGCCGGTCGACGACGTCGAGTACGACGGGCCGCCGCGGACGATCAAGCTCGAGCCGTTCCAGAAGTTCATCCTGCGCGAGGTCTTCGCGAAGAATCGCGCGGAGCTGTTGGTCCTGTTGCCGAAGGGCAACGGCAAGACGTTGCTGTTCGCGGCGCTGGCGGTATTTCACCTGCTGGTCACGCGCAACGCGGAGTGCTTCATCGGCGCTGCCGACAAGGAGCAGGCCGACACGATGTACCGCTTCGCGCGGCACTTCGTGGAGTCAGAGCCTGAGCTTGAGGCGCTGCTGCTGGTTCGCAAGGCGACGCGCGAGATCCGCTCTCGCCGAGACCTCGGGTTCATCCGTGTTCTCGCGTCCGACCAGTCGAAGGGCGGCGGCAAGCGGCACTCGTACAACCCGACGCTGGCGCTGATCGACGAGCTGCACGCCCACGACAACGACAGCCTGTACTCGGCGCTCCGCTCTGCGACGTTCAAGCGCAACGGCCTGGTCGTGACGATCTCGACCGCCGGCCATGATGAGGAGACGTCTGCGCTTGGCATCAAGCGGGCGCGGATGTACGCCCATGAGCACGCGGGCGGCGAGGTCCGGCGAGGGTTGAAGCTCGACCGGCGCGGGCGGTGCGTCAAGCACAAGGACGGCCGGCTCAACATCGCCCGTTCGCCGTCACGGCGAACGTGCATGCTCGAGTGGGCGTGTCTTAAGAGCGACGACCTGCAGGATCTGCGAGTCGTCAAGCTCGCGAACCCGGCGTCGTTCGTGACGATCGCCGGACTCGAGGACGCTGCGGAGAACCTTGAGGTCGCGCAGTTCGCGCGCTACCGAGCGAACGTCTGGGCGCAGGCGGACGACGCGCGGATCAAGGAGAGGCAGTGGGATGCCTGCTTCGACAAGTCCAAGCCGCGCCCGCCGCGTGGCGCGCGGGTAGTGGTAGTCGTCGACGCTGCGCAGGTGCGCGACACGGCGGCCTGCACCGTCCTGTGGCGCCGGCCTGACGACGGTCGGATCGTGCCCTTGGCGAAGGTCTGGGCGCTCAACCCGAAGGACCCACGCAGACCCAAGCCGGCCGCGCACGAGTACGTCAGCGGCGAGCGGATCGGCCAGCGGCGCATTCGCAACTACATCCGCAAGCTGCAGGACCCCGAAGGCGAGTTCGGCTACCAGATCGACGTCCTCGTCTTCGACGCCTACTTCTTCTCGGAGTCGGCCGAGATCCTCGAGCAGGACGACGGCCTGACGATCCTCGACTTTCCGCCGCACCCGCGCCACCAGGCGCCCGCGACGGAGCGACTGCTCGAGGTCATCGACCGCCAGGGCTTCGCCCACGACGGCGACCCGGTCCTGCGGTCGCACGTTCTCGCCGCTGGCACGAAGGCTGTCGGCGAGAGCGACGAGCGGTTCTCCAAGGCCGCCTCCAAGAAGGTGATCGACGCACTGATAACGCTGATGATGGGAGTAGAGCCCGTGCTAGACGGATCTGATTCGAGTTGGGAGCGCCGCGCCGCGCGCGGCGAGGAGGCACTCCTATGAAGGCCCGGCTTCGCGCTCTGCTGGGCCGCACGCGTATGGTGGCGATCGCCACCGGAGCGCGCGCCCGTAAGCAGGCCAACACGTCCTCGGCGCTCTTCGCAGGATGGATCATGGTCGCGACGGGCTTCGGCCTGCACGACCTCGGCACCGGCCTGATCGTCGGCGGCGCGCTGCTCGCCGTCGGGGCGATCATCGTCGCCGCGGGCGAGGAGGGCTAGCCACCGTGAGCATCGCTCAGAAGCTCGCGCGCGGCGCGGGCCTATCGACCAACGCTCTCGGCGGCACGACCGTCGTAGAGCAGCTCTTCGGCGGAATGCTTCCCGCCGCGTCCGAGTCGGGCGAGTACGTCAGCGTCGACCGGGCCGCGACCTTGCCGGCTGTTTTCCGCGCGATCCGGCTGTTGTCGGAGCCGACTGGCGCGCTGCCGCTGATGACCTACAGCGCTACTGACGACGGCCGCGAGCGCGCCAGTGACCATCCCGCGTACGAGCTGCTTCACGAGCAGCCGAATCCAGGGATGACGGCCGTCGAGTTCTGGACGATGCTCTTCAACCACTTCGCCAGCTGGGGCCGGATGTACATCGGCAAGGAGTTCATCGGCGGTCGGGACTTTCCATCTGCGCTGCACGCGATCGAGCCGAGTCGCATGACCGTCGAGCGGCTCAACAACGGTCAGCTCGTCTTCCACGAGTCCCTGCGTACCGGGCTCGCCCGCCGCTGGTCGCAGCGCGACCTGATCTACATCCGCCTCTACACCGTCGATGGCGTCAACGGCGTCTCACCGATCGGGCTTCAGCGCGAGACGATCGGCATGGGCCTGGCGATGCGCAAGCACGGCGCCCGCTTCTTCCGGGACTTCGCGATCCCGCCGGGCTTCCTGAAGGTCAAGGAGGAGATCAAGGACGCGGACGTTCGCGAGCGGATGCGCAAGGAGTTCATGTCGCGTATTCGCGGCAACCGCGAGATCGGCTTGCTCGACAACGGTGCCGAGTTCGAGACCGTCGGGATTCCGATCAAGGACCTCCAGTTCCTTGAGCTATAGGGGGCCAGCAACGGTGACGTAGCCGACATCTTCAACCTGCCGCGCTCCATGCTCGGCGCGCCCGTCGGTGACACCAACACCTACGGCAACCGCGAGTCCGACGTCCTGTCGTTCCTGAAGTTCACCTTGCACAACCCGCTGCGCAAGGTTGAGCAGGCGCTGACGCTCGATCGCGACCTCTTCCCGCGCCCCACCGGACAAAAGACGCACTTCTGCGAGTTCCTGCGCGAGGACCTCCTGCGCCCCGACTCCAAGGCGCGCGCCGAGTTCTACCGACTTGCGCTCGACCCGAAGTGGGGCTGGATGGAGCGCGACGAGGTCCGCCAGCGCGAGAACTTGCCGTCCGCCGGCACCCCGCCAACTACCACGGAGGACCAATGAGGGATCACGACCACGCTTGGGCGGTTCTCGCCGAGACCCTGCCCGCCATCCGCGGCATCCTGACTTCGAGCGCTGCCGGCACCGCCGGCCTCCCAACCGCGGACGAGGTCGAGGCACACGCAGCGCAGCTCGCCATGCTGCGATCGCCGAACCTCACGGGCGGCGTCGCGGTGCTTCCCCTCCGGGGGGTCATCACCCCCGGCGCGAGCCTGCTGAGCATGCTCATGGGGGGCACCAGCCTCCAGGGCTTCCGCGCCTCGCTCCGCGACGCGCTCAACAACGATGAGGTCGCGTCGATCCTCATCGACGTCAACTCGCCGGGTGGGTCGACGTCGCTTGTCGCTGAGACCGCCGCCGAGCTGCGCGAGGCGCGCGGCACCAAGCGGATCGTCGCGGTCACGAACACCCTCTGCGCGTCGGCGGCCTACTGGATCGCCTCGCAGGCCGACGAGGTCATCGTCACCCCGTCAGGCCAGATCGGCTCGATCGGCGTCTACATGCTCCACAACGATTGGAGCAGCTGGAACGAGAAGTTCGGGATCGACCCGACCTACATCTACGCCGGCGGGCTGTTCACCGGCGACGTCGCCAAAGGCCGCGGCGTCCGCCAGTCCGCCGTCAAGTCCGGGTTCGGTGAGGGACGGTGCGTCACCGCGCGCCGCGCCGTCGAGCTCGGCATGGCCGATCGCGTCGACACCTTCGAGGCGACCGTCGCGCGCATGGTGCGCAACCCGCGCAGTGGCGGCCGCGGCGGGCGGGCCGACGACTACCAGCCGGCGCCGGCCGCCGACGAGACGGAGCCCCAGACGGGGCACCAGCAGGACCCCGCCAGCGGGGATCAGGAGCGGCTCGCGGAGATCTGCGCGTCGCTCGACCGTACAACCGATTCCCTGACGGGAAAGGAGTAGCTCCCAGATGCGAACCATCACTCTGCACCACCAGCACAAGGGCCGGCTCATCCCGCGCCTGCGTGGCGGCGAGACCGCCGAGGCCACCATCGAGACCGTGTCCGCGGGCGTCGAGCGCTTGACGGCAGCCGTCGCGGAGATGCGCGAAGGCGCGCTCGATCGCGAGGCCGTCCAGCGCATCGCGCAGGAGGTCATGGAGGAGAATGCGCAGCGGCGCGGCTACACCCCCGAGGCGGTCAACCTCGACGGTGACGGCAACGCCCGCGACGCCGAGCGCGAGCTGCTCGGCGGCACGCCGGGCGAGCGGTTCCGGTCGCTGCTCGAGCTGCCGGCGCGGGACACCGCGGCGGTCCTCCGTCGCGAGGCCGCCGACATCGAGGAGTTCCGCACCCGTGCGGACAACCTCGTCCTACTCGGCACGATCCTCGGCGCGCGCGGCGGCGTGACCGACGTGCGGCAGACCAACTACTACCGGACGCAGTTCGCCCCGGCGATGCGCGCCGCGTTCGACACCCAGACCGCCGAGGAGGGCGCCGAGTTCGTCCCGACGGTCCTGTCCGCCCAGCTCATCGAGCGGGTCAACCTCGCGCTGCGGGTGCTGGCGTTCATCCCGGTGATCGGGATGCCGTCGAACCCGTTCGAGATCCCGGCGTACGCGCTCCAGCGCGTCCGCGGCGGACGGCACACCGAGCAGACCGCCGACACCGGCCAGACGAAGATCAAGAAGATCACGCCCGGCACGCGCAAGGTGGTCCTAGCGGCGGCGAAGTTCGCCAGCGAGATCCTGACCTCCAAGGAGGCGCAGGAGGACTCGATCGTTCCCGTGCTGCCGTTCCTGCGCGAGGAGCTGGTCGAGTTCACCGCAGCCGACCTCGAGGACGCCGCCATCAACGGCGACGCCACCGGGGCGCACCGCGACTCGGACTCCAACGGCGCCGACGACCCCCGGAAGAACTGGGACGGCATCCGCCAGGTCGCCAACGCCAACGGCGCCGAGCGCGACCACGGCGGCGGGGACCTCACGGTCGCCGGCCTCCGCGCCAACCGCAAGGCGATGGGCAAGTACGGCATCGACCCCGGCCAGCTCGTGCACATCATCGGCATGGGCGCCTACATCGACCTCCTCGGCGACGAGAAGGTCCAGACGGTCGACAAGTACGGCGCCAACGCCACGGTGCTCACGGGCGAGCTCGGCCGCGCTGACGGCGTGCCGCTGATCGTGTCCGAGTACGTCCGCGAGGACCTCACGGCGGCCGGCATTCACGATGGCGTCACCGAGACCAAGACGATCGCAGCGACCGTCCACCGCCGCGCGCTGCTGCGCGGCACCCGGCGCGAGTTGACCGTCGAGTTCCTGCGCGAGCTCTACAGCGAGTCCGACCAGGACGCGGTCAAGGTCTCGACCCGCCAGGCGCTTGAGGAGCGCTACGAGGGCGAGCCGGCCATCGCCGTCTCGGTCAACGTCGACGCCACCTGATCCAGCGCAACCCAACCGGCCAGGGCCGAGTAGCTGACGGCTCTGGCCGGTGCCGCTGACTACAGGAGAGAGGAACACGATCACCGTGAAGACGATCACCGCAAAGCGCCCCTACCAGGGGTCCGATCCAGCCACCGGCGAGGAGTTCCGCATCGTTGAGGGCGAGTCGCGCGAGGTCTCCGACGAGAAGGCCGAGCAGCTCGAGCGCGACTTCCCGGACTGGTTCGACTTCGGCTCCAAGGCCAAGGGCAAGAAGCCGGCCCCCAAGAAGAACGACGACAAGTCGGAGAAGGGCGCACCCGCCGAGACCGGCGGCGGCAAGAGCGACCCGCCGCCCGACTACACCGCCCTGAAGCAGCCGGCGCTCAAGAAGCTGCTCGACGATCGCAAGATCGAGTACCCGAGCGGCGTCGTGTCGAACGCGGCGCTGATCGAGCTGCTCGAGCAGGACGACGCCAAGGCGTCCGACTAGCACCGTGCCTGAGGCCGACTTCGACCTCACGACGGCCGCTGCCGTCCGGGATCTCCTCCAAGACGAGGACTCGATCCCGGACGGCACGCTACAGACGATGATCACCGCCGCCTCGCGGTCGATCATCGACCACTGCCGCCGGGAGTTCGCCCCAGCCACCACCGCCGCCGAGACCCGCAACTTCCTCGCCAGGGGATCGTTCCTCGACCTCGCGCCGTACGACCTCCGCGGCGAGCCGGAGTCGGTGACGCTCTTCGCCGACCTCGCCGAGGGCGATCAAGTCGTGCTCGAAGCGGGCCAGTACCGCGTCCGGCCGATCCCCGCACCCAACGGCGTCAAGCAGTGGCTTGAGCTGCACGGCCGCCGTGACGGCGAGGTCTGCGAAGTCGCCGTCGAGGGCCAGTGGGGATTCGCACAGGTACCCGAGGACGTCGCCTACTGGTGCGGGATCACCGTCTTGATCTGGTCGCGCAACGACATCAGCGCCTTCTCCACCGCCTACAGCGTGGATGAGGGCCGGCTGCAGAAGCCCGAGGCGCTACCTGCCGCCGTCCGGTACGGCCTGCGCGGCTACGAGCGAAAGAGCATCGGCTGATGCCGCGCCGCGCGCGAGCCAGCAAGAGCCGGATCGGCGTCGCCGGCAGCGGCGGCCCAGCGTTTCGCGTCGAGGCGCACATTGAGGGCGTCGAGAAGACCTCGGCCGAGTTCCGCGCTGCGCGCCGGGGATTCAACGCCGCGATGCGCGACGCGATCCAGCGCGCGGGGGAGACCGCGGTCCTGCCCGCCATCAAGCGGACGTTCGGCTCGCGACGCTTCGGCGGCAGTCTCTACGTCAAGCGCGACCGTACGACCGTCTTCATCGCGTCGCGGCTGCGCGGCGCGCTCAACCGCGCGGTCGGCTGGTTCGACTTCGGCGGCAAGCGCCCGCGCGATCGCGCGCGCCGCCGCGGCAACTACGTGATCGTCCGCGAGCTGCACGGCCGGCGCGAGCGGATCGACAACGAGATCCTGCGCGGGGTCCTATCGACCTTCGATCCGATCGAGCATTCGCCATGAGCAGCGTCGTCATCACACCGATCGCTGAGGCGCTCGTAGCCATCATCGAGAGCATCGACCTCAAGGGCGAGCTCTGGGAGCCCAAGACCGTTTCGCCGCCGGCTGGCGCCGTCGGCGTGCCGGTCATTCGCCGCACGAATCCAGACGAGGCCGAGTCGCAACTGCACTCCGACGACTGGTTCCTGGACTTCGGCGTCTCGCTCTACTTCGACCTCGCCAAAGCACAGCCCGCCCAGCAGGGCATGGTCGACGCCGCAGAGGCGTTCATCGCGGCGATCGACGCCGATACCTCGCTCGGCATCGACCCGTTGCTCGAGGCGAAGGTCACCGACTGCCAGCCGTTCGTTGAGCAGGACCGACGCCGCCCTCTGTGCGGCTACGAGATCACCGTCTCAACGCACCGCCTCGTTCAGTAACCGCAACCCCTCAACGGAGGTTCCCATGTCCGACACACCAGCGGCCGACGAGGCCGCGAACACGACCCCTGCCGTCGTCGAGCTCGACGGGTTCCCGATCCGCGATGACGGATCATTCGACGTCGGGGCGATGACCGACGAGCTGTTGGCCGAGTGCTTGGTCAACGAGAAGTTGACCGTCGACCAGTTGGTCGCGGCAGCCGCCGGTGATGCCACGCTGGCCCAGCGGCTCTTGTTGGCTGAGACGTCGGTCACCGATGGCGCGCCGCGCAAGACGGCGGTGACGAAGCTCGAGGCGATCATCACGCCGCCCACCGCGGGCACCGTGCCCGCTCTGCTGCTGACCCTCGGCGGCGCGCCGGCCGAGTGGCACGTCATTCGTGGCGTTGGCCACGTCCACCCGACGATCCCGTCGCCGGTCGGTGGTGATCGCGAGCCTTCGCTGAAGGCCGCCGAGACGCTGGCCAAGGACGAGGGCTGCGCGGTCAAGCTCGTGCGCGTCAGCGAGAAGCAGGCGCAGGAGGGGCGCGAGGCGCGCGCACAGGCGCGCGGCGAGGGGATCGAGGCGGCCAGGGAGCTGCGCAGCCTCGGCAAGAAGGCCACCAACGCTGATGTCAACGCAGTTCAGACCGAGGTCGCCGCCGCGACCGGGGAGGAGTAGGCGATGCCCAAGGGATACGTCAGAGAGCGATTTGAGGACACCCCCGGCTACGAGGGCGCGGCGCCGGACCTGTCGACCAAGACGCTCGACGCGCCAGCGCAGAGCGTCGAGAACTCGCCAGGGTCGTCGCCGATGGAGATCGACGACGAGCTGCGCGGCGTCGACGAGCCGCTGCAGATCTCCGAGGACGAGCACAACCCGACGTGGTCGCGTTCACTGCGCGCCTACCCGGACGCGCTCGGCTTCGACCTCACGCACATCCTCGGGCCGCCGGTCACGACGGCCGGCGACGGGATCATCGAGGACCCGGACGGGAACGTCGTGCCGGTCGGCGCGCACCTGCACGAGTGGGAGGCGCCGCACGGCATCGCCGGGCCGGACACCCTCACGACCGACATGATCATCGCCTACGTGGACGAGGGCAGCTTCGTCCACGTGTCCGGGTGCGGCGTCGACGAGCTCACGCTCAACACCGACGACGCTGGCGGCGTGAAGCTCTCCAAGAAGGGTCCCGCGCTCTTCTACGAGCCGATCGCCAACCCGTCGTTGACGCCGCTGCCGGAGTCGCTCGCGACCCGGCCGTTCATGCGGCGCGGTCTCGAGGTGACGACGTGGCAGGGCAACCCGCTCGATCTCGACCAGTTCAGCCTCACGATCACCAACCCGCTCGAGTACGGCCGGTCGATGGGGATCGCGTCGGCGTTCCCGAGCCGCGCGGAGAAGGGCGAGGGGCCGGTGCTCGTCGTGATCGAGGCGCCGAAGCGCCACATCAAGAACGCGGACCTCGAGGCGTTGCTGCGCGCCGCCCGGTTCGCGATCAAGGCACGGTGGGAGTCGCAGTCGAACATCGGCGTGACGGCCTACCCGTACCGCTTCTGGGTGGAGGGCGACGGCGCCCAGTACACCGGCGGCGGCCCGCAGGCCCTGGAGAACAAGCGCAAGATCGGCGCCGACTTCCAGGCCAAGCTCACCAGTGACGGCGCTGGCGCGTCGAGCAAGTTCACGCTCGTCAACGCCACCGCCAGCTACGACCCGAGCGCCTAGCAACCCTCTCAGTTCTAGAGCCCGGCGGCCACAGTGGCCGCCGGGCTCTGCCCATTTCGAGACTCGCCCCGATCACGGGGAGAAGGAGACACGCCATGAGCCAGGTCATCGGAATCCCGGACGCCGTCGAGGACGTCGTCATCGACCTTTGGGGAACCAAGTTCGTCGCCGTCCCGCCGACCAAGGCCCTCGCGGAGGAGACCGCCGACGATCTCGTCGCGATCACGCTGGCCGTCGCGTCGCCCGACAGCGGCGACTTCGTCAAGGCGCTCGGCGCGTTCCTCGACAAGAAGCTCCGCCCGCAGGGCAGCCACAAGAAGAAGCCGTCGAACCTGATCAAGGCGAAGTGGGACGCCAACGGGGTCACGATCCCGCAGCTCGCCGCGTTCGTCGAGAACATCAGGGACGCCGAGCGCCCTATCTGACGGAGGAGGCACAACGCCTCTTCCGTGAGCTAGCAGTCGGCCACGAGCCAGCGCTCGACGCCGACGCGCTGGTCGACCTCTACCTGCTCCGTCGTCACTTCGGGATCGAGCCCGAGGACGCCTACTACCGCCGCCCGCCGTGGGTTGTCGACCTGCTGGTCGATGGCCTGCGCGCGGAGCTGGAGGCCCGCATGGACGCAGACACAACACAACCTACGAAGCCCGCCGACTGGGAGGACGTCCCGGACGACCTCGGCGCGGTCCTCGACGACGAGCTCGGGGGCCGGTAGTGCCACCCGGCGGCGGCGGAAACGTCCACGTTCGGATCACCGGCGACGAGAGCGACCTCAATCGCGCG
>CBFGZN010000049.1:0-13365 GCA_965653255.1 uncultured Solirubrobacterales bacterium
GCGGATTCCGCTGCACGAGCCGTTCGTGACCGCCAACGGCGTGCTCGCCGAGCGCGAGCTGGTCGTCGTGCGGCTCGAGGACGACGAGGGCAATCCCGGCTGGGGCGAGGCCGCCCCACTCGAGCCCTACGACGGGGTCAGCGTCGATGCCGTCTGGGAGGCGCTCGCCGCGGGACCGCCGAAGCGCGACGCTCCGCGCCAGGCGCGGACGGCATGGGAGCTGTCGGAGCTCGACCTCCAAGCGCGCCGCCGCGGACGGCCGCTCGGAGACCCGGGCGCCGATGCGATCCCGGTCAACATGACGCTGCCGGCCGGTCCTCCTGACGAGGTCGCCGAGGCCGCCGCTCAAGGCCTGCGCGACGGTTACTCCTGCTTCAAGCTGAAGGTCGGGCTGCCCGACGACGCGGACCGTGTCGCCGCCGTGCGCGAGGCGCTGGGAACCTGGCCCGCCTTGCGGCTCGACGCCAATGGCGCTTGGAGCGCGACGGAGGCCGTCGAGCGGATCGCCAGCCTCGCGGCCCACGACCTCGAGCTCGTCGAGCAGCCATGCCGAACGTTGGAGGAGCTCGCCGAGGTGCGCGCCCAGGTCGAGACGCCGATCGCCGCCGACGAGCCGATCCAGACCGCCGACGACGTGCGCCACGCCGCCGAGCTGGCGGCATGTGACGCCGTCAACGTCAAGCTCGCCGGCAGCGGTGGCTTCATTCCCGCTCGCGACGCCCTGCGTGCGGCGCGCGAAGCTGGCATGTCGGCATGGCTGTCGAGCACGCTCGACGGCCCTTGGACGATCGCCGCGGCGCTCCAGCTCGCGAGCCAGGAGCACTTGACGCTGGCCTGCGGGCTCGCGACGCTCGACGTCTTCGACGCGCCGATCGCGAAGGCGCTGCCCAAGCCGGAGCGGGGATTGATGCACGTCCCGGAAGGCCCAGGGTTGGGCGTCGACGTTCCGGACGCTGCGCTGGCCGCGGTCCTAGTCGACCGGCTCGACTGAGCGCACGCGCTCGTCGACGAACGCCAGCAACGCGTCGGCGAACTCGCTCGGACGTTGCAGGTGCGCGGCGTGGCCGGCGTGCTCGATGACGGCCGAATACCCCTGCGGCGCCTCCGCCGCGAGTCGTCGCGAGGCACGCCGGTAGCGTTCGTCACGGGCTCCGGCGAGCGCCAGCAACGGGATGTCGAGCGTTTGCAGGCGCCCCCAGATCGGCTCCATCGTTCCCTGACCCGCGGTCCGCAAGAGCACGGACAGCGAGCGCGGGTCCTGCGAGAGCCTTCCCGGCCGCTGGGCTTCGATCAGTCGCTCTGACTGATCGGCGAACAGCGGCTGACGCTCCCAGATCTCGACGATCTTGTCGATCGGCTGCGTCTCCATCCAGGCCGCGAGCTTGTCGTCGGCGGTCTGACGCGCGGCCCGCTCCGCCGGCTCGTCGATCCCGGCGGCGGCGCCAAGGACGACGACCGCCGCGTAGCGGTGCGGATCGCGCACGGCGGCGTTCAGCGCCAGCCGACCACCGAGCGAATAGCCGCAGAGGACGACGTCGCCGTTGATCTCGTCGGCCGCCGCCGCGATCTCGGCGATCCGGCCCTCGCGCTCGTGCTCGCTGTGGCGCAACAGGACGCTCGGGTAGCGTTGCGGCAGCCGCTCGGCGACATCCGCCCACGCCTCGGCGGACTGCATGAAGCCGGGGATGAAGACCACCGACGGGCCGCTGCGCTCCTTGCTCACAGCCACATGATCCCCATCAACCGCACTTTTGCGCCAGTTCAGGCGCTCGTCGACGAGCTTTCGCGCTGTGGAATGCGACATGCGGTGACCTCGCCGGGTTCGCGCAACGCGCCGATTGCGCTAACGCTAGCCGCCGACGAGCGGATCGACGCCGTATCGGTGATCGACGAGCGGGCAGCCGGTTTCATGGCGCTCGGGATGGCGAAGACAAGTGGCCGGCCCGTTGCCGTGACCTGCACCTCGGGCACCGCGGCGGCGAACCTGCTGCCGGCGGTCGTCGAGGCGTACGAGGCGCGCGTGCCGCTGATCGTCTTGACCGCCGACCGGCCGCCGGAGCTGCGCGACGTCGGCGCGGGCCAGGCGATCGACCAGCTGAAGCTGTTCGGCTCGGCGGCGAAGTGGTTCGTCGAGGTGGGGAACGGCGAGCTGGGACGTGAGTGGGCGACGCATGTTCGCGCGCTCGCGTGCCGCGCGTGGTGGACGGCCGGCGGTGGACGGCCGGGCCCGGTTCATCTCAATCTGCCGCTGCGCGAGCCGTTGGCGCCGATCGCCGAGGAACTCGACGTGGCCGACTGGCAGGGCCGCGACGACAGCCGGTCGTGGGTCGAGCTGCGCGAGCACTCGAGTGCACCGGACGCCGACGATGTGCAGGTGCTGGCGGAGCGGATCGCGGCTGCCCCGCGCGGTGTGATCGTGTGTGGCGGCGGCGCGGGCGGCGAAGCGCTCGCCGAGTCCGTGGCTGGACTCGCCCGCGAGTCTGGCTGGCCGATCCTCGCCGAGCCGACTTCGGGCCTGCGCTGTGGCGAGCACGACCTGTCGCATGTCGTGGCTCACTACGACGTGGTGCTGCGCGACGAGGCGTTCGCGGAGCGCGCGCGCCCCGATCTGGTGTTGCGGATCGGCGACATGCCGACGTCGAAGCCACTGCGGAGGTGGCTCAGCAGCGCCGACCAGGTGGTGGTCGATCCGCACGCGGCGTGGAACGAGCCGACGCGGACGGCCGAGACGTTGCTGCACGCCGATCCAGTCCGCACGTGCGACGCGCTGGCTGCCGCGATCGAGGTCCGTGGGACCGAGGCCGACAGCCGCTGGGTAGGGCTCTGGAGGGATGCGGACGAGGTGGTGAACAACGCGTTCGCCGAATCGCCCGAGGGCTTCGAGGCGCGGGCGTACGCGAAGATCGAGACCTCGTTGCCTGACGATGCGCTGGTCTGGGTCAGCTCGTCGATGCCGATCCGCTACGTCGAGTCGTACTTCCCATCGTCGGCGAAGCAGATCCGCTTCCTGTCGAACCGCGGCGCGAACGGAATCGACGGCGTAGTTGCCTCGGCGGCCGGCGCCGCACGTGCGACTGGGAGGCCGACGTTCGTCCTCATCGGCGAGATCGCGCTGCTTCACGACGTCGGCGGCCTGCTCGCTGCGCGACGTGCCGGCATCGACCTGACGGTCGTCTGCGTCAACAACGGCGGCGGCGGCATCTTCGACTTCCTGCCGGTCGCCGAGCACGCCGACGTGGCGACCTACGAGGCGCACGTCGCGACAGCAACAGATCTCGACCTCGCGTCCCTGGCCGCGCTCGCCGGCATTCCGCACCGTCTCGCCGCCACGCCGGACAAGCTTGCCGCGGCACTCATTGCCGGCCACGGGCTGATCGAGATTCCGGCGGATCGTGCCGAGAGCGTCACTACGAGCCGAGCCTTGGCGACGCAAGTCGCCGCCAGGCTCGGCCACAGCTAGCTCGGACGTTTGTGCACACCAGGGTGTGCACAAACGTCCGAACTACGTCAGCTGAGCAGCGGGAGGAGGGCCTGGAGCTTGACCTCGGTCTCGGCGAGCTCGGCGGCCGGCTCGGAGTCGGCGACGATTCCGCAGCCGGCGTAGAGGCGGGCGAGGTCGTCGCGGAGGAGGGCACAGCGGAGGGCGACACAGAGCTCGCCGTCCTCAGCGAGGTCGGTCCAGCCGATGGCGCCGGCGTACCAGCCGCGGTCGAGGCCCTCGAGGGCGGGGATCAGCGGCTGGGCCGCGGCGTTCGGCTCGCCGCCGACGGCGGGCGTCGGATGGAGGCGACCGGCGAGCTCGAGCACCGGGACCGGCTCGGCGAGCTGGGCGCGGATCGGCGTCGCGAGGTGCTGGACGTTCTGGACCTTGACCAGCGCCGGCTCCTCTGCCGCCGCGACCCAGAGGCTGACCGGGTCGAGCGCGCGCTCGATGCGCTCGGTGACGATCCGCTGCTCGCGACGATCCTTGTCGCTGCGCAGCAGCTGCTCGCCGAGATGGTCGTCAACGGCGGGGTCGGCGCTGCGGCGGGTAGTGCCGGCGAGCGCGACGGTCTGGGCACGTTCGCCGTCGCGGCGGACAAGCAGCTCCGGGCTGGCGCCGACGAGCGCGAGCTCGGGCGTGCCGACGCAGTAGCAGTAGCAGGCCGGGAAGGCGGCGCGCAGGGCGTCGAGGATCGGCGCCGGGTCGATCGGGCCGGGGGTGTGGACGCGTACCTCGCGCGCCAGGACGACCTTGTCGAGATCGCCGGCGCGGATCCGCTCGACCGCGCGCTGCACCGCTTCCTCGTAGTGCGCGGCCGGCAGCGCACCTGCGACGCGCGGACGCACCGCCGGGTCCGGATCCAGCAGCGGCATCGGCGCCGGCCAGAGCGAGGCGACCCGCGCCTTGGCGCGCTCGAGCGACGTCACGACCGACTCGGGCCGGTCGCGAACGTCCGCGGCGGCGCCGGCGCGCCCCGCGGCCGGCGCGCCCTCGTCCGGCGGGTCGACGGCGACGGTCACCGTCATCCGCGCCTCGCCGCGGCCACGCGCGAACGACACCTCGGGCAAGATCAGCTGTGCCGGCGCGAGCGTTCCCCACTCCGGCGCCCGCCCGCCGTCGTGCGCGAACGCGAAGCCGCCCAGGAAGACCGGCCCGGAGCCGGCTGGCCGGTCGGAGTCGTCGCTTGGATCGTCGGCGAACGCGCGCCCGGCGAGGTTGCGGCAGGCCTCGGCCGCGGTCGCAAAGCGCGCCTGGCCATCGGCCTCGACACCGGTCGCGACGCCGAGCCCGCAGATCGCGTAGCCGTCGCGGTCCGGCTGCTCCATGCAGAACCAGCGGTCGTCAGTCCGGCGCGATCCGAGCACGACAGCCGCGAGGTCGATGTCGGCGGGTATCGAGACCGTAACCGCTGCGAGCGCGCGCTCTCCGGTCCGCTCGGCAAGCGCCATGGCGCGCTCAACCCGCTCCCCCAACCGCTCCCACTCGGCAGCCCCGAGCGCGAACGGGCTCTCCGATACGCGAACGCTCATCTCGTCAGAGCCTATGCCCGACGGAGACAGATGTCAGCTACGTCGTGCCCTTGCCGCGCGACACTGCAATCTCGCCTGTCCTCACCATCTCGATCAGGCCGAACGGGCGGACCATCTCCTCGAACGCCTCGATCTTGTCGTCGTTGCCGGTGACCTCGACGGTCAGCGAGCGCTTGTGGACGTCGACGATCTTGCCGCGGAAGATCTCGGCGAACTGCATGATCTGAGCGCGACTGTCGCCGTCGGCGGTGATCTTGAACAGCGCCAGCTCGCGCGCGACCGCTTCCTCGGGTTCGAGGTCGCGGATCTTGATCACGTTGATCAGCTTGTGCAGCTGCTTGGTGACCTGGTCGATCGGGTGGGTCGCTCCGTCGACGGTCAGCGTCAACCGCGAGATCGTCGCGTCGTCGGTCGGGCCGACGGCGAGCGAGTCGATGTTGAAGCCACGCCTGGCGAACAGACCGGCGATCCGGGCGAGGACGCCCGGCTTGTTCTCGACCAGCAGCGAGAGGATGTGCTTGCGGCCGGTGTGGCCGCTGCCCGACTCGCGCAGGTCGTCGAGGTTGAGCAGCTCTGGAGTCGCTGACTCGCCCATCGATCAGCCCACCATGTCCCGCGCGGCCTGGCCGGCGGGAATCATCGGGTAGCAGTTCTCCTCGGGCGTGACGCGGACGTCACAGACGACCGGCCCGTCGGTCTCCATCGCGGTCTTCATCACGTCGGTCAGCTCCCCCTTGTCGACGGCGCGCAGGCCGGTCGCTCCGTAGGCCTCCGCGAGCTTGACCCAGTCCGGGCTGGAGCCCATGTCGACCGAGCTGTAGCGGCGGTCCCAGAACAGCTCCTGCCACTGGCGCACCATGCCCAGATAGCCGTTGTTCATGATGAACACCTTGATCGGGATGTTCTCGGTCACGCAGGTCGCGAGCTCCTGGATGTTCATCGCGACCGAGCCGTCGCCGGCGACGCAAATCACGTTCGCATCGGGCATGGCGACCTTCGCCCCCATCGCGGCCGGCAGGCCGAAGCCCATCGTGCCGAGCCCGCCGGAGTTGATCCACTTGCGCGGACCGTCGAAGTGGAAGTACTGCGCGGTCCACATCTGGTGCTGACCGACGTCGGAGGTGACGATCGTGTCGCCACCGGTGACCTCGTAGAGCGCCTCGATCATCCGCTGCGGCTTGATCTCGGAGTCAGCGGAGTCCTCGTAGGCGAGCGGGTACTTCTCGCGCCAGCCGTCGATCCGCTGCCACCAGCCATCGAGCCTTGCGCTGTCGGCCTTCAGTGCCCGGTACTCGGTCGTCAGCTTCGGCAGGATCGCCTTCGCGTCGCCGACGATCGGGATGTGCGCCGGCACGTTCTTCGAGATCTCCGCCGGGTCGACGTCGATGTGGATGAACTTGGCGCGCGGCGCGAACTCCGACAGCTTACCGGTGATCCGGTCGTCGAAGCGGGCGCCGATCGCGACGATCAGGTCCGCCTCGTCCATCGAGTAGTTGGCGGCGCGCGTGCCGTGCATGCCGAGCATCCCGAGCCACTGCTCGTGTGGCGCCGGGAACGCGCCGAGACCCATCAGTGTGCAGGTGACCGGGAAGCGGTCCGACGTGCAGAGCTCGACCAGCTCCTTCGACGCGTTTCCGTTGACGACGCCGCCGCCGGCGTAGATCACCGGCCGGCGCGCGTTGGCGAGCGCCTTCGCGGCAAGCTTGATCTGCTTGGCGTTGCCCTCGGTCGTCGGCGCGTAGCCGGGCAGGTCGAGCGTGTCGACCGGCTCGTACTTGATGTCGGCCTTCGAGAGGTCCTGCGGGATGTCGACCAGCACCGGGCCAGGCCGGCCGGTCCGCGCAATGTGGAACGCCTCGTGGATCGCCGTCGGGATCTCGTCGGGATCGCGGATCATGATCGAGTGCTTGACGATCGGCAGCGTGATGCCGGTGACGTCGGCCTCTTGGAAGCCGTCCGTGCCGAGCAGGTCAGTGCGCACCTGGCCGGTGATGAAGACCGTCGGAACGGAGTCCATCACCGCGTCGGCGATCGCCGTCACGAGGTTGGTCGCGCCGGGACCGGAGGTCGCCAGCGCCACCCCGACGCGGCCGGAGGCCTTCGCGTAGCCCTCGGCGGCGTGTCCCGCACCCTGCTCGTGGCGACACTGGATGTGGCGCAGGCCGGCGTCGTAGAGCGCGTCGTAGGTCGGGAGGTTGGCGCCGCCGGGAAGGCCGAATACATGCTCGACGCCCTCGGCCTTGAGGCACTCCATGATGGCGTCGACAGCTCGCATTGCGGTAACTCCTTCTCCGGCCAGGCTCGAAAGTGATGGGCGGCGCCGGGAACCGCCGGACAAGCGATGGTACCAGGGCTTTTTCGGCTCCCCGGCCGCTAATCCTGTGGGAAGTCGAGGTCGCGCCCGCAGCGGGTGCAGACCTGCGTCGAGAGGGTGACGACGTTGCCGCACTCCGGGCAGCGGCGGCGCGGCTCGCCGCGCTCGTTGCGATACAGCGCCGCGGCGATCGTCCCGATGATCGGCAGCACGGCGCCGACCATGAACCAGATGAAGAACGACGAGCCCTTGATCTTGGCGACGACCCCCGCCGAGAGGCCGAAGAAGAACAGGATGACGACGACCTCCACGGCTGCCTAGACGGACGTCCTCAGAGGACGCGGATCGCCCACACGACAGCGATGATCGCGAGCACGACGACGGCGATCCACGCCACCGCGGTGACGACGCCGAGCACCACCTTGAAGAGGATCCAGGCCGCGACTAGCAGCACGACGAGCGCGAGCAGCTTCTTGCCGCCGGTCTTCGCTGCCTCAGCCATGGGGCTCAGCTTAGTGGTCGGGCGACGGTCAAAGCAGGTGTGGCGGGCGCATGGGCATGTAGCGGTCGAGCCCCGGAAGCGGGATTGAGCTCATCACCCAACCCGGCCAGTGGACCTTGAAGCCGAGGTTGCGCAGACGGCGCAGCAGCCACCAGCTGTCGGTCGCGCAGTAGACGCCGAAGTTCGGCGGGGCGATCGTCTTCGCGACGCGATCGAGTGCCGCGAGCACGACCGGGACGAGATCGGCCGGCGTGATCGCGACCGCCGGACCGACGTCGCCGGTCGATCCCACCCAGCAGAGGCCGGTCGCGCTGCCGGTCTCAGGGTCCATCGTCGCCAGGCAGCTGCGCGTGCGGGCGAAGAAGTCATGCACCGCCGGGCGCCGGTGGCCGATCGCCTGTGGCTCAAGCACCTTCCATTCGGCGGCGGCGCGATCCCCCTCGAGCACGTGGACGGCAGGATCGGTGGAGTCGATCTCGAGCGCGCGGCGCTCGGCGTAGTCGGTTGCCGAGGCGCGCAGGTGCCAGTGTCCAGCGGCCGGCATCACACCGAAGTCGGCGTAGAGGGTCAGATCGCCGGTCGCGCCGGCGGCAACGACGAGACGACCCTGGTTCGGCGTCGGGTCGGTCGGGAAGCAGCGCTCGAGCAGACCGCGCCCGATGCCGCGGCCGTGGTGTCCGGGGAGCACCATCAGCTCGGTGAGCTGCTCCATCTCGGCGAAGCGACAGACGCGGGCGTAGCCGACGGGCTCGTCTCCGTACTCGCAGATCCAGTAGCTGCCGTCCGGCTGCGCGGCGATGAACTCGACGAGCTCGTGTTGCGTCCCCCACTCGGCCTCGATCTGGGACTCGGTCGGTGGCGGACCGTCGATCAGGCCCATCCGCGTGGCGGTGTGGTGGACGGCGAGCGCCGAGATCCCAAATGTCATGCGCAGGTCGCGCGGCCGGCCCTCGCGGAATGCGTAGCTGGTTGCGGCGGCGGTCATGCGCCGGCCTCGGGGCGCTGCCGCGGCGAGGCGTCCGGCTCCACGCCAAGGCCCTCGGGGTGCCCGAGCGCGCCGAGCTCCGCGGATGCGCGACCGAACATCAGCCCAACCGTCCAGTCGACCATCAGCCGCAACTTGCGCGCCGTGCCGGGCATCAACAGCAGGTGGTAGGTGCGCGCCGCGAACCAAGCCGGGAAGCCGCGCAGGCGTATCCCGAGCATCGTCGCGACCGCCTTGTGCTGCCCCATGTCGACGAACACGCCGAGCGTGCGGTAGCGGAACGGCCGCAGCTTGCCGCCGGCGAGCGCCGCCGCGACGTTGTCGCCGACAACCTTGCCGTGGCGCGTCGCGTGCTGAGCGGTCGGCGGCGTCGGCTGCCCGCCCTTCTGGGCTGGGTCGGGCACCGCGGCCGAGTCGCCGATCGCCCAGACACTCGCCTGGCCCGCGACGCGCAGGGTCGAGTCGACCTCGATCCGGCCGTGCTCGGTCAGCGGCAACCCGAGCTCGCGCACGACGGCCGGCGGCTTCACGCCTGCGGTCCAGCAGACGGTGCGGGTCGGGATCGTCTCGCCGGTCGACAGCCGCGCCCAGCCGTCGCCGACCTCCTCGAGCAACGTGCCGGTGCGGATCTCGATGCCACGGCCGCGCAGCTCGCGCATCGCGAAGTCGGCGAGGCTGGCCGGGATCTCCGGCATCACACGGTCCTGAGCCTCGACGAGGACCCAGCGCGTCCCGTCGAGCCGGCAGCGCGGATAGCGGTCGATCACGTCGGCGACATAGTCCTGCAGCTCGGCGATCCCCTCCAACCCCGCGTAGCCGGCGCCGACGTAGACGAACGTCAGGTATTGGCGCCGCTGCTCGGGGTCCTCGATCTCCTCTGCCGTCTCGAGCTGGAGCACCGCGCGGTTGCGCAGCGCTACGGCATCAGGGAGCGTCTTGAAGCCGACGCCGTACTCGGCCAGCCCCGGAATCGGCAGTACGCGCGACACTGACCCGAGCGAGACGATCAGCTGGTCGTAGTCGATCTCGGACTGGCTGCCGTCGAGCAGGTTCATCCGCACCTGCTTCGCGTCGGGATCAACGCCGGTCACACGGGCGATCCGGATGTCGGTCCAGTCGAGCTCCTCGCGCAGCGGGACGACGACGTGGCGCGGCTCCAGCGATCCGGACGCGGCACCGGGCAGCAACGGCGTATAGAGCAGGAAGTTCTGGTCGGTGACGAGCGTGATCCGCGCGCTGTGGCGCGGCAGCCGGCGCTCGAGGCGACGGGCGGCGTGCAGGCCACCAAACCCGCCGCCGACGATGACGACGTTGAGAGCCATCCCGGCCGAGGCTAGCCGTTACCGCGCGAGCGCAGCGCGATCACAGGCGCTCGCGAATCAGCCGCTGGACCTCACCGCCGTCGGCGCGGCCCTTGGTCTCGCGCATGATCGCGCCGACGATCGCGCCGACCGCCTTGTCGTTGCCGGCGCGGACCTTCTCGACCGCGTCCGCCTGCTCGGCCATCGCGCGGTCGACGATCGCGGCGAGCTCGCTGTCGTCGGTGCGGCCGAGACCGGCCGACTCGACGATCGCGGCCGGGTCGCCACCATCGGCGACCAACGTGGCGAGCACGTCCTTGGCCGCCGATTGCGCGACGTCCTTGGCGACGACCATCGCGACGAGCTGCGCGAAGGCGGCCGGCGTCAGCTTGGAATCGGCGGGGTCGGTCCCGTCCCCGAGCACCGTCAGCAGCTCGTTGGTCGTCCAGTTCGCGAGCGCGCGCGGATCGCCGCCCGCCCCCGCCGCGGCGACGGACTGCTCGTAGAAGTCGCCCACCTCGGTGCGGAACGCGAGCAGCTTCGCCTGGTCGGCAGACAGGCCGTGGTCGCCCTCCAAGCGCTCGGCGCGGGCGGCCGGAAGCTCGGGGATCGCAGTACGGGCGCGCTCGAGCATCGCCGCGGTCGGGACGATCGGGACGAGGTCGGGCTCGGGGAAGTAGCGGTAGTCGTGCGCCTCCTCCTTCGAGCGCAGCGAGCTGATCGCGCCGCTGCGGACGTCGTAGTGCAGCGTCTCCTGCTCGATCGTCCCGCCGTCGCGCAGAATCGCCTCCTGGCGGGCGATCTCGGCGTCGACGCCGCGCTCGATGAAGCGGAACGAGTTCATGTTCTTGAGCTCGGTCTTGACGCCGAGCGTCGCGTCGCCGCGCGGGCGCAGCGACACGTTGGCGTCGCAGCGCAGCGACCCCTCCTCCATGTTCACGTCGGAGACGCCGAGCTGACGCAGCGTGACGCGCAGCAGGCGCAGCCACTCGGCGGCCTCGGACGCTGAGCGGATGTCCGGCTCCGACACGATCTCGACCAGCGGCGTGCCGCCGCGGTTGAAGTCGACGGCGCTCGCCTCGGCGGAGTGGATGCGGCCGGAGGCGCCGACGTGGACGAGCTTCGCGGCGTCCTCCTCGAGGTGGACGCGGTGGATGCGAACGTCGCCGAGCTTGCCGTCCCTGGCGAGCGGGATGTCGTACTGCGACACCTGGTAGCCCTTTGGCAGGTCGGGATAGAAGTAGTTCTTGCGGTGGAAGATCGAGCGCGGCGCTGGCTCGCAGCCGAGCGCCATCCCGATCATCAGACCGAAGTGGATCGCCTCCGCGTTGACGACCGGCAGCGTGCCCGGCAGGCCGAGGCAGACCGGGCAGGTACGCGTGTTCGGCTTCTCCCCGAACGACAGCTCGCAGCCGCAGAACATCTTCGTCTGGGTCTTGAGCTGGACGTGGATCTCGAGGCCGATGACCGGCTCGTAGGTGACGTCAGCCACGGGCGGCACTCCCGTCGAAGCCGGTCGCGAGCTCGAGCGCGTGGGCGGCGTCGAGGATTCGGTTCTCGCTGAACGCCGGGCCGGCGAGCTGGATACCGACGGGCAGCCCGTCCGAGAGGCCACCGGGAATCGATATCGCCGGGATTCCCGCGAGCGACATCGGGACGGTCAGCACGTCGGAGAGGTACATCGACCACGGGTCGTCGACGCGCTCGCCGATGCCGAAGGCGACGCTCGGCGAGGTCGGCGTGACGATCAGGTCGACCGAGTCGAATGCGTTGCGGAAGTCCTCGGCGATCTTCGTCCGCACGCGCTGGGCGCTGCCGTAGTAGGCGTCGTAGTAGCCCGACGAGAGCGCGTAGGTGCCGAGCATGATGCGGCGCTTGACCTCGGGCCCGAAGCCCTCCTCGCGCGTCTGCTCGTAGAGCGACAGCAGCGTCTCGGTGCTCTCGGTCCGGTGGCCGTAGCGGACGCCGTCGAAGCGGGCGAGGTTGGCGCTCGCCTCGGCCGGAGCGATCACGTAGTAGGCGGAGATCGCGTGGCCAGAGTGCGGCAGGGCGACCTCCTGAACCGTCCCGCCGAGCTCCTCGATCCGCTTCAGCGTCGCCTCGAAGACCGCGCGCACGCCCGGCTCCAAGCCTTCGCCCGTCAGCTCGGGCGGAACGCCGAAGCGGACGCCGTCGAGCCGCTCGGCGCTCGGCAGCGCGATCTCCTCCGGGTGACCGGTCGACGTCGAGTCGCACTTGTCGAGGCCGACCATGTGACGCAGCATCAGCGCCGCGTCAGTGACGTCGCGGGTCAGCGGTCCGGCCTGGTCGAGCGACGACGCGAAGGCGATCATCCCGTAGCGCGAGATCGACCCGTAGGTGGGCTTGAGCCCGACGATCCCGCACAGCGATGCCGGCTGACGGATCGAGCCGCCGGTGTCGGTGCCGATCGCCCACGGCGCGAGGCCAGCGGCGACAACGGCAGCCGAGCCGCCCGAGGAGCCACCCGGCACGCGGCTCGCGTCCCAGGGGTTGCGAACGGCGCCGAAGGCCGAGTTCTCGTTCGACGAGCCCATCGCGAACTCGTCCATGTTGGTCTTGCCGAGCATCGGTGCGCCGGCGTTGGCGAGCTTCTCGATGGCGGTCGCCGTGTAGGGCGGCCGGTACCCCTCGAGGATCTTCGACGCCGCTGCGCTTGGGACGCCCGCGGTGCAGAAGAGGTCCTTGACGGCCAGCGGGACGCCGCCGAGCGGCGCGTCGGCCTGGACCTCAGGGGCCTCGTCGGCGAGCCAGAGGAAGGCGTTGAGGCTGTCGCCGGCGGCGCGGTCGCGGTAGGCGGCCCAGAGCTCGCGCGGCGACAGCTCGCCGGCGCGCACCCGCTCCGCCGCCGCCGCGGCGGTCAGCTCGACGATCTCGCTCATGCGCCGGGACTCGGGACGCGGAAGCCGGCGCCGTCGCTGTCGGGCGCCTCGGCGAGCGCCGCGTCGCGCGGCAAGCTGGGACGCGGCTCGTCGGGGCGCAGCACGTTCTCGAGCGCCACGACGTGCGAGGTCGGGACGACGTCGTCGAGATCGAGCTCGCCGATCTTCTCGATGTGGCCGAGCACCGACGACAGCTCGCCCGTCATCGCCTCGACCTCGTCTTCGCTGAGACGGAGTCGCGCGAGGCGCGCGACGTGGAGTACCTGCTCGCGGTCGATCATCGAGCGGCGATTCTAGGCGTGCGCGGCTGACTCAGGCAGGCGGCATGCCGGGCAACTTCTCGACGGACG
>CBFGZN010000050.1:0-13341 GCA_965653255.1 uncultured Solirubrobacterales bacterium
TCGGTCGTGTCCTGCTGGTCCGACTCGGCCGAGCGGATCTCCTCGCACTCCTGGTCGACGAGCTGGGTCAGCCGCTCGATGCTCTGCTCGAACGCTGAGCGAATTTCTGGGTCGACGTCGGACGGGATCGAGCTCAGCGCGTCGTCGATCGGCCCGATGTTGCCGACGCCGGAGTCCTCGGAGTAGATGTCGTCGCAGGCGCCCGAGACGCCGGCGGCGACGCGGTCGCCGACCGACTCGAGCTGCTGCAGCAGCGTGTTGGTGATGTCCGGCGGCAGCTTCTCGCCCTGTGGCTCGTCCTCGCCACCGCAGCCGGCGACGGCGAGCGTGGCGGCCGCCGCGAGCAGGCACAGGAGCTGGGGGAGACGCGCGATCACTGCCCGATGAATAGCCGGTCGGCCAGATGCCTGGGTAGGTTGGCGGCCGCGATCGCCTTCGCGGCGGCGTCGATCGAGTACTCGACGCGCCGCCAACTCGCCGTCCAGCTGTCGAGATCGACCAGCAGCCATGCCGCGCGCGGGTCGCGGTCGCGTGGCTGGCCGACGCTGCCGGGGTTGATCAGCCACTCGCCGTCGGCGAGGTCGTGCTCGGTGCCGGCTGGAGCTGGATCGCCGACGATCTCGCCGTCGCGACGCGTGAAGCGCAGCGCCACATGCGTGTGGCCGATCGCGCCGATTCGCGGGCCCATCGCGTCGAACGATTGACCGGCCTGGTCGTTCGATAGGACGTACTCCCAGATCGGGTCGCTCGGACTACCGTGGTAGAGCCCGATCCGCTCCTCCTCGCGCGCCGGTTGGAGCGTCTCAAGCCAGGCGAGCGTGTCGGCGGCGGCGTTCGCGCGCGTCCAGCGCGCCGCCTCGGCAGCGGCGGGGGAGAAGTCGGCCAGCTCGATCTTTCCGGCGACGGCGAGGTCGTGGTTGCCACCGAGCACGAGGTCGCACTCCTGCTGGGCGAGCTCGACGCACTCGTCGGGGCTGGCGCCGTAGCCAACGAGGTCGCCGAGGCACCAGATGGCGTCGACGCCGGCCGCGCGCGCGTCCTCTACGACCGCTCCGAACGCGGGCAGATTGCCGTGCACGTCCGAGAGGATCGCGATCCGCGCCGGGTGCGCCCCGGGTGCCTCGTTACTGTCCGGAAGGTGGCTGCTCATCGCACTCGCCTGCCACTGGCGATCGCCGTGGCGGTCGTGGCAGCCGGCGCCGCGACACTGTTGCTTCGCCCTCGCGACGGGTTGATCGAGCCGGCTGCCGTCAATGCGACAGCGTACTTCAGCGCCGCCGAGCTCGAACGCGCCAGCGACTTCCGCGATTTGCAGCAGATCCTCGGTCTCGCCGGGATCGCCCTGTCCGGGCTGACCGTCGCGGTCGTGGCACTGCGCCCGCCGCGTCCGGTGCGTGCCGCGATCGAGCGGGCCCAGCGGCGGCCACTGCTCGGCGCCGCGGCCGTGGCGGCCGGCATCGGCGTCGCCGTCGCGGTCGTCGAGCTGCCGCTGTCGATCTGGCGCCACGAGCGCGCTGTCGACTTCGGCCTCTCGACCCAGTCGTTCGGCCCGTGGCTGGTGGACGTGGCGAAGGCAACGGCGGTCGGCGCGGTCTACGCCGCTGTGGCCGGTCTGCTCGCGATGGCGCTGATCCGCCGCTTCCCGCGCAACTGGTGGGCGCCGGGGGCGGGTCTGGTGATCGCGGCGGCCGCGGCGATGCTCTACCTCCAGCCGATCGTCGTCGATCCGCTGTTCAACCGCTTCGAGCCGCTGCCGCGTGGCGAGCTGCGCTCCGAGGTGCTGCAGCTCGCCGACCGTGCCGGCGTCGACGTCGGCGAGGTCTACCGCGTCGATGCCAGTCGCAGGACGAACGCGATCAACGCCTACGTCGGCGGCCTCGGCCACACCAAGCGGGTCGTGCTCTACGACAACCTGATCGAGGACTTCCCGCCGGCGCAGGTGCGTTCGGTCGTCGCCCACGAGCTTGGCCACGTCAAGCACCACGACGTCCCGCACGGACTGCTCTGGGTCGCGCTCGTGGCGCCCGCCGGAACCTTCCTCGTCCAGCGGCTCGCCGAGCGCTTCGCCCGCGGTGGGTTGGACGGCCCTGGCAAGCCAGGCCCCAACGCACTGCCAGCGGTGATCCTGGCCTTCGCGCTTGTCTCGTTCGCGCTCACCTGCGCCGGCAACGTCCTCTCACGCCAGGTCGAGGCCCGTGCCGACGCCTTCGCGCTCGACCTCACCCGCGAGCCCGGCGCCTTCATCGAGCTCGAGCGCAGCCTCGCCATCCGCAACATCGGCGACCCCGACCCGCCACGCCTGCTCCACGACCTCTTCGGAACCCACCCGACCACCCTCGAGCGGATCGGCTATGGCGTTGCCTTCGGCGATACTCAGCCGAGATAGTCGACGCGCAGGCCGTGGAAGCGATGGAAGTCGGTGTCGAAGGTGGCGATCCGAGCTCCGCGCTCGATCGCGATCGCGGCGAGATGGGCGTCGGAGGTGAGGTCGCCGGCCGTACCGGCCCGTTCGATCAACTCGCGCACGATCGCCGCGTGTCCGTCTCCCGGGTCGAGGATTGCCGTGAGTGGACGCGCGAGCCAATCGTCGATCAGGTCTAGGGCATCGCCGGGCGCCAGTGGGTCCGGGAAGACCGTCTCCTTGGTCACGATCCTGAGGAAGCCGAGCAGAGCTATCCAGGCGAACCCGACTACCTCGGCGCCGGACAGCGCGTTGTTGAGCCAGTCTCGCGCCGCCTCGTGACGAGGAGAGTCCTCGTTGACGGCGTGGAGCAGGACGTTGGTGTCGGTGAGGATCACCGGCCGTCGTTCATCCGGCGTACGAGCTCATCGTCCTCGAGCTGTCCAGCCAGCTGAGTCGCCTTGGTCAGGTCGATCTTCGGCGTGCCCATCCGCTTGGTCTTCACCCGGTAGGGAGAGGACTTGCGCGACTTCTCGAGACCGCTCCGGATGGCCTCGTTGATCTCGGTCTTGAACGGAACTCCGCGCGCGTGCGCCCGATCCTTCAGCTGGGCAGCGAGATCGTCGTCGAGGGTCACCGTCGTCCGCATGGACGCATCATAGCATCACGTAGGGAGCATCAATACATCACTCCCGGCCTACTGCGCTCAGCGGTCTGGCGCCTCGGGAAGGTTCTTGATGCCCTCCCGGGTGTGCCACTTGGAGAAGTTGTCCTCCATGGCGTCGATCAGCTCGCGCATGAAGCGCGGCGAGAGGTTGATCCGCGAGACGACGACCCCGGGGACCGACTCCTCCTCGATCTCGTGGTCGACCCGCGCAAAGGTGATCGTGAACTCGTAGTCCGAGTGGCTGACGTTCGCGAAGTTCGCGTAGTGGCCGGCCATCACCTCCGGATCGGCGTGGATGTCGAAGTGGCGCTCTCCGTCTGGCTCGGGCATGGCCGTAGTATCGCAGCCTCGTGGAGGCTCGATGAGGATTCTCGTTCTGGCCGTCGGACGGCTGCGCCCGCCCTACGTCGACGACGTCCAGCACTACAAGAAGCTGCTCGCCGGGCATGCGCGGCTGGAGCTGATCGAGGTCCGCGCCGACGAGGACGTATCGCGCCGGATTCCCGATCGCGTGTTCACGGTTCTGCTCGCTGCTGGCGGCAAGACCTACGACTCCGAGGGCTTCAGCCGCTTCCTCGAGGATCGCCGCCAGTCCGGCATGAACCTCTGCTTCATCATCGGTGGCCCGCGCGGCTTGGACCTTGAGGGAGTCGACATGAAGCTGTCGCTCGGGCCGATGACGCTCCCGCACCAGCTCGCCCGCGTCGTGCTGCTCGAGCAGCTCTATCGCGGCCACAAGATCCTGGCCGGCGAGCCGTACCACTACTAAGTGCATAGGCTGCGACGCTCGATGGCCGATCCCGTCAAGGACCTCAGCGATGCAGTGATCGCCGCCGCGGAGTCGCTTGGCGGGGCCCCTGCCAAAGCGCCGACTCTGGAGCGGCCGCCGCAGGCGGATCTGGGGGATTACTCGACGAATGCGGCGATGATGCTGGCGGGAGCGCTGAAACAGTCGCCGCGGGACATCGCGGAGCGGCTTGGCGAGGAGCTGAGCGGTCAGCTGGGCGACGCGGTCGAGGGGGTGGAGGTCGCCGGACCGGGGTTCCTCAACGTCTTCCTCGGCGATCGCTGGATCAAGGGCGCCGCGGCGGCCGCGCTCGCCGACGGCGAGGACTTCGGTCGGACCGTTGTGGAGACACCGGAGCGGGTCAATTTGGAGTTCGTCAGCGCCAATCCGACCGGGCCCATCACGGTCGCCGCCGCGCGGCATGCCGCGTACGGCGACTCGCTCGCGCGGGTGCTGGAGCTGTCGGGTAGCGACGTCGACCGCGAGTACTACGTCAACGACTACGGCGGCCAGGTGCAGCGCTTCGCGGCCTCGATCCGGGCGCGGGCGCTCGGCGAGGAGCCGCCCGAGGACGGCTACCAGGGCGAGTACGTCAAGGACGTCGCGGCGCAGATCGACGGGGCGGCCGAGCTGGACGACGACGGGTTGGCGCAGCGCGGCGTCGCGATCATGCTGGAGGCTGTCGAGGCGACGCTGACGCGCTTCCGCGTCCACATGGATCGCTTCTCGAGCGAGCGCGCGCTGCAGGAGGGCGGCGCTGTCGACACCGCGATCGAGCGGCTGCGCGAGCGCGGCCACGTCTACGAGCACGACGGCGCGACCTGGCTGCGCAGCACCGACTTCGGCGACGACAAGGACCGCGTGCTGCGCCGCAGCAACGGCGAGAAGACCTATTTCGCCGCTGACATCGCCTACCACGAGGACAAGCGCGAGCGCGGCTACGATCACGTCGTCGACGTCCTCGGCGCCGACCACCACGGCTACCTCGGGCGGATGAAGGCCGCCTGGCAGGCGCTCGGCGGCGATCCCGAGCGGCTCGAGCAGGTGGTGATGCAGCTCGTCAACCTGCTCGAGGACGGCCAGCGCGCCCAGATGTCGAAGCGCGGGGGGCAGTTCGTGACGCTCGACGAGCTCGTCGACGACATCGGCGTCGACGCCACGCGCTGGTTCCTCGTTCAACGCGGACCGGACACGACACTCGACGTCGATCTCGACCTTGCGCGCAGCCGCAGCCAGGATAACCCGGTCTACTACGCCCAGTACGCCCACGCGCGGATCGCCAGCATCCTGCGCCGCGCCGCCGACGGGCAGGTCGCGGCCGCCGTCGCCGGCGATCTCGCCGCCAGCCCCGAGCAGCTGCACCCCAGCGCCCGCGACCTCGTCAAGAAGCTGCTCGAGCTGCCGGAGGAGGTCCGGCTCGCCGCCGACCGCCGCGCGCCGCACCGGATTGCCGTCTACGTGACTGAGGTCGCCCAGTCGTTCTCGGCCTTCTACCGCGACTGCAAGGTGATCGGCGCCGCCGACGAGGGTGGCGACGAGGACCTCAGGCTCGCGCTCTGCGAGCTGACCCGCCGCGTCATCGCCCGCTGCCTGGACCTGCTCGGGGTCGAGGCGCCGGACGAGATGTAGCCGGTTAGATGTCCGAGAAGATGTTGATCCCGAGGTCGTCCATCAGGTTCAACGCCTCGGCGTTCAGGCGCGTCAGCTCGTTGCTGTAGAGCAGCCAGCCCATCGCGATCAGGATCGCGCCGGAGATCACGGTGATCGCCGCGTAGTGATTGCGGAAGAAACGGAAGAAGCTGGACACCCGTGAGAAGGCGACCGCGCAGAGGATGAACGGCACCGCCAGCCCCAGCGCGTAGAAGGCGAGCAGGACGCCGCCATGACTGACCGTCGACTCGTTCGAGGCGGCGGGCAGGACGGCGCCGAGCGTCGGGCCGGTGCAGGGCAGCCAGGCGATCGCGAACGCCAGGCCGGCGACGATTGGCCCGCCGGTGCCGGCGTGGGCGAGCAGCGCCTCGGGCCGCCACTCGCGGTTGAGCCGGCTGATGAACAGCGTGCCGATGAAGAACGCGCCGAGCAGCATCAGCACCACGCCCGAGATCTCGCGCAGTAATTGGCGGTGGTCCTGCAGCGTCTGGCCGAGCCCGGTCGCGGTCATCCCGAGCGCGACGAACATCAGCGAGAACGAGATGCAGAACAGCAACGCCGGCAGCAGCACGTCGCGGCGCGACTTGCCGGCCTCGATGTCGGCGAACGAGACGCCGGAGATCGTCGACAGGTAGCCCGGCACGAGCGGCAGCACGCACGGCGAGATGAACGAGATGAAGCCGACCGCGAACGCGGCGACGACCGTCGTGTCGACCGTGTCGGCGCCGATCACAGCTCGTAGCGCTCCAGGTCGGCGTCGAGCCGCTTGGCGGCGGCGCTGTCCTCGCCCGGTCCAGTAGCGGCAGCGGGCCCGCCGCCCCCTCCGCGCCAGCGCCGCGCGGCGACCGCGATCCCACCGGCGGCCAGCAGCACCGCCAGCGCCGGAACGAGGTAGGCGCCGAGGTTGAACCCCTCGGCCTCCGGCAGCGCCAGCACGCCCGGGCCGTACTGGGCGACGAGGATCTCCTTGATCTCCTCCTTCGAACGGCAGCGCTCGACCAGCCGCTGGATGAATGCGCGCTCGCGGTTCGCCTGCGGGGCCTCGGTCGCGAGCCCGAGCGGTGTGCCGCAGACCGGGCACATCACCTCGGCCTCGACGGCGGCGAGCGTCGTCTTCGGGCAGTCGGCGGCGGTTGCCGTGGTTGGCAGCACCAGTGCGACGAACGCCGCCAGTACGAAGAGCGCGCGCCTCACGACCGCTCCAGCAGCGGCGCCACGTTCTCGCGCATCCAGCGCTCGTCGACCGCGCCGCGGCGCAGCGCGACGATCCGCCCGCGCTCGTCGATCACGAACGTCTCGGGATAGCCGACGACGCCGTAGTCGATCAGCGACTCGCCCTCGGGGTCGCGCAGCATCGGATAGGTCAGGCCGTACTCGCGCACGAACGCGCGCGCGTCGCCGTCGACGTCGAGCGCGTCGATCCCGAGCACCGTCCCGCGCCCGTCGCGCGAGATCCGCCGGTGCCAGCGCTCGAGCAGCGGCGACTCCTCACGGCACGGATCGCACCACGACGCCCAGGCGTTCAGGATGACGATCTTGCCGCGGTAGTCGGCGAGCGACTCGCGGCCGTCGCCGGACAGCCGCGGCAGGTCGAAGTCCGGCGCCTCGACCGTCTCCCCGCGCGCCAGCGCGTCGTCGATCCCATGGTCGGGTCGCTGGCGACCAGTCCATAGGCGAGCAGCCCCAGCAGGGCGACAACGCCGACGATCGCGGCAACGGCAAGGGGGGAGAGGCGTTTCATCCCGGGGAAAGCGGACGACGGGGGTCGAACCCGCGACCTCGAGCTTGGGAAGCTCGCGCTCTACCAACTGAGCTACGTCCGCGCGACTGCCGAGTCTAGCTCCGCGCCGGCCGCGGTGAGACGGCAGGTGATCGCCCCGAGCCTGTTGAATCACCGTTCGTGCCGACCCTCGCGGACATCCTGCCCCTGCTGGCGCAGGTCGACATAGAGGTGTCGCAGGACTTCCTCGGCAAGCCGGGGCAGCGGGCCGGCTTCCTGGTGCTCGCCGGGCTGCTCGGCGGGTTCCTGTTCATCCGCACGAGCGCACGGCTGATCCGGATGCAGGTGAGCTGGTGGCCGGGCAACGTCGAGACGTCGAGCGGCCTGCACATCCACCATCTGGTGTGGGGGATCTTGACGATCATGCTGACCGGCTTCCTCGCCTTCTCGTTCCAGCCGGACAGCCCGTGGATCGAGATGCTGGCGGTCGCGTTCGGCATCGGCTGCGGCCTGACGCTCGACGAGTTCGCGCTCTGGCTGCACCTCGAGGACGTCTACTGGAGCGAGGAGGGTCGCTCGTCGGTCGACGCCGTGATCATCGCGGTGCTGATCGGCTGGATGCTGGTCGTCGGGATCGCTCCGTTCGACAGCGGCGAGCAGGAGTCGGTCACGGCGCTGATCCTGGTCGTCTCGGTCAATCTCGTCTTCGTCGTGATCACCGTCAGCAAGGGCAAGCTGGTGACGGGGATGGTCGGCGCGCTGATACCGCTGCTCGCGGTCGTCGGCGCGATCCGCCTCGCCAAGCCCAACTCGCGCTGGGCGAAGCGCCGCTACAAGCCGGACAGCCGCAAGCTGCGCCGCTCCACCGAGCGCTTCAAGTGGATCGACGCGGTCGAGGACCGGGCGATCAACCTGATCGGCGGCCGCCCGTCCGATGACGCGGACGGCGGCGCTGGTTCGTAGTCTTCGCTGAGCCCTCTGTGAAGCCGACGATCGTCCTAACCCTGCTCGCCGCGCTCCTGCTGCTTCCGTCGGCGGCCTCGGCGTCGTCGACTCAGATGTCGATCCTCCAGGACGACGCGACCTTCGTTTACGGCAGCGGACGCGACCTCGAGGCGACGATGGCCGAGGCGAAGGCGATCGGCGCCGACGCGATCCGCGTCTTCATCAGCTGGCACTCGGTCTCGCCAGGCCAGGACTCGCGCCGACGCCCGGCCGGCTTCGATCCCGGCAATCCGGATTCGCCCGGCTACGCGTGGGGGATGTACGACTCGCTCGTCGACCGCGCGCGTCGCAACGGGCTGAAGCTGCTGATGGTGCTGTCGCCGTCGATTCCCTACTGGGCGTCGGAGCAGCCCTCGCGCTGCCCGCACCTGATCGGCGGCTATCAGCAGCTCGGCAAGTCGTGCATGTGGAAGCCGTCGCCGGCGCTGTTCGCCCAGTTCGTCAAGGCGGCGGTCAAGCGCTACGGCTCGACGGCGACCAGCGCGGGGGGTGCCTTCGGCGGCCAGGTCGCGCTCTGGTCGCTCTGGAACGAGCCCAACCTCGAGCACTACATCTGGCCCCAGCTCCAGCGCAGCCGCTACGGGACAATCGACCTCGGCGCCGCCCGCTACCGCCAGCTCTGGCTGGCCGGCTGGAAGGCGATCGCCAAGTACGACCCGCCGAGCCGCAACAAGGTGCTGTTCGGCGAGACGGCGGCGATCAGCTCGCCGATCGACACGCTCTACGCGGCGCTTTGCCTCGACGAGGACGGCAACCCGTTCAAGGGCCGGATGCGCACCCTGCAGGGCTGCGGCAAGGTCCAGAAGCTGCCGATCGCCGGCCTCGCGCTGCACCCGTACAACAACTTCGCGATCGGCTCGGTCTTCACGCGCAGCCACACCAAGGACTCGCTCGCGATGGGCTATGTGTCGCGAGCCCACAAGCTGCTCGACCGCGCGGCCCGCCATGGCCGCATCCCCGGCGGACGCGGCATCTACGTGACCGAGTTCGGCTTCCAGTCGAGCCCGCCGAACCCGTTCGGCGACGCGCTCTCGCTCAGCCGCCAGGCGGGGGCAATCAACGAGGCCGACCGGCTCTTCTTCGGCGACAAGCGCGTGCGCTCGGTCGCCCAGTACGAGCTCTACGACGTCGGCAACCCGGGCGAGTTCAACACCGGCCTGCGCTTCGCCGACGGCGAGCCGAAACCCTCGCTCGCCGCTTACCGGATGCCGCTCGTCGTGACGCGGAGTCGCGGCCCCGAGCGCATTGAGGTCTGGGGCCAGGTGCGCCCTGCGACCGGACGGGTGCGGCTGGTCGTCGAGAACGTCGGCGGCGGGCCGTCCGGTGAGGATGTCGTCGTCGGCCGGCCGCTGACCAACGCGGCTGGCTACTACCGCTTCTTCGTCAGCCGGCGCTGCGCGGTGTGCATGCGGCTTCGCGCGACTTGGACCGCCCCGGACGGCAAGCTGCTGCATAGCCGTGTCGCCGTAGCGGGCCAGCCGATCGCCTACCGCGAGTGACCGCGGCGGCGTCGCGGCCGTTGCTTGCGTCGGCCCGGGGCTGGCTGGAGCGCGCGCGCTCGGTCTGGGCCGAGGCCGGCGTGGTGATGGCGGTCGCGCTGCCGCTGCTGCTCCTGATGGACGCCTACGTGCGCGATTCGCCAGAGCCGCGCAACGACGAGCTGATCTACGAGCGGATGGCCGAGCAGCCGTTCGACCCACACACCTTCCCGTTTGCCCACCGCGTCGCGGTCCCGACGCTCGTCCACCTGCTGCCGTTCGACCACACGTTCTCGTTCAGCCTGCTCGCTTGGCTGTCGACGGCGGCGATCGCCGGTCTGGCCTACGTGCTGATGCGGCGCTTCGAGATCAACAAGCCGCTCGCCGCGGCGCTGGCGATCTGCCTCGCGCTGTCGCCGACGCTGTTCGTCGCCTCGCTGCGCGAGGGCCGCAACGTCGACCCCGAGTCGGTGCTGGTGATGTTCGCCGGCACGCTGGCGATCGTCGACCGCCGGCCGGTCGTCTTCGGCGCGATCGTCCTCGTCGGCTGCTTCGTGCGCGAGGCGGCGCTCTTCCTGATCCCGTTCGCCTACGCGGTCTGGGCCGAGCGATTGTGGGACCCGCGCGCGCTGCGCCAGACGCTGCTCGCGTCGTTCCCCGGCGTCGCCGCCTACGTCGCGCTGCGGCTGTCGGTGCCGTCGCTCTACCGCGAGCGCGTGCTCGGCTACGACTCGCTGCTCGGCGGGCGGATCGAGGTGCTGCGCAAGGCCGCCGAGGTCCCGTTCACGGTGCTGCGCCGGCTCTTCCTCGCCTACGGGCCGCTGTGGCTGGTCGCGCCGTTCGCGCTGCGGACGCTGCCGTTCGCCCGCCGCGGCCTCGTCCTGGTCGCCGTCTGCGCCGCCGGGATGCTGTTCGCGCTCGACTGGGGCCGGATCGTCTTCCTCGCCGCGCCGGTCTTCGTCGTCGCGGCCGCATGGGTCCTGAACACCCGCCCGCGCCTAGCGCTCGTCACCGTGCTCGCCTGCATCGCCCTCGACGTCGGCTACGTGATCTACATGGAGGACTTCGGCGGCGCCCAGGACGGCATCATCGACGTCCCGCCGACGCGCTATCCGGCTGTTTAGCACGGTCTCGACGACGCGCGAAGGATTTTCAGGGCCATGGCCCTAACGATCCTTCGCTCGGGCCAGGTTTGGCGCGTCGGCCGTCGCTAGGGAACGATCCGCGCGACGATCGGCCCGAACGGGGAGACGGTGCCCGGCCCGCCGCGGACGCCGCCGGGCAGGCGAGAGTCCTCGACGACGATGATCGGGCTGGGGCACCCGCCTGCCGCACACGCCGGCTCGTCGTTGCCGAGACCGAACGGCCGGTCGAGGTGTACGTCGGCCTCGGTGTCGCGCAGGTAGTAGGCAACGACCGGGCTGTTGGTGAGCACCGTCTGTGCGCCTGTCGAATCGACGAGCGCGACGGCCGGCGCCGCGTCCGGGTGGATCTCGCGGTCGTAGCGCTGGACGAAGACCGCGACGGCCAGCACCAGTAGGCCCGCTGTGGCGACCGGCATTGCCCACCGCCACGGCAGCGCGTCGATGCCGCAAGCGAGCAGTGCGCAGGCGAACGGGATCAGCCCGACGAGGTAGCGCGAGTCGAAGATCTCCGGACCGGGGATCGACACGGCGGCGTGCAAGACGACCGCGATGGCGGGGGCGATCGCCAGCAGCCATAGGGCGATGCGGCGTTGGAGGTCGCCGAGGACCGGCCGTCGCCAGAGCAGTACTGCCGAGCCCGTCAGCGCACCCAGCAGCAGCGCGAGCTGCGCGCCCCGGATCGCCGCCGAGCTCGCCAGCCCATGCGTGCCGGTGAACAGCGACACCAGGCTGTCGCGCAGGCTCGCGGGGGAGAGGTCGGCCGAGGGCGGCGTGAGCTTCGTCACGTCGAGCTGGTCCAGCCCGCGCAGCATCTCGCCGACCAGTGGCAGCAGCGTCAGCGCCGGCAGCGCGCCGAGCACCACCACTTCCTTCCAGCCGCGCTGCCGCCACAGCGCCGGCAATGCCATCAGCGGCGCCAGGAACAGCAGCGCGTCGTACTCCGACTGGAGCGCCAGCGTGCCGCCGGCCAGGTAGAGCCACCACCAGCGCGACCGCCGGCCCTCGGCGAGGCGCGCCACCGCCCACGTGGCGAGCAGCAACCCGAGCGCCGCCAGCATGAAGCCGCGCGAGTAGTTCGAGTAGGAGACGTGGAACGGCGCGACGGCCAGCGCCAGCGCCGACAGCAGCGCGGCGCGCGTGTTGAGCAGCGGCCGCACGAGACAGTAGAGGACCGGGACGCAGGCGAGCGCCGGCAGCAGCGCTGGAACGCGCAGCCAGGCCTCGTCGCCGAGCGGCAGCGGCGCCAGCAGCGCGTAGAACAGCGGTGGTGTGTTCTCGTAGGCCGCCAGCCGGTCGAAGAAGACATCGACGTTCGGCGCCGACGCCACCAGCCACGAGTAGCCCTCGGCGTCGCTCAGCCGGTCGCCGAGGCCCGCGAGCCGCACGACGACCGCGAGCACGACGATGCCGAGCAGGGCGAGTCGCCGATCGACGAACCAGGCGGTCGCGAGTTCGCGACCGCCACGTTCGCTGGATGCCTCGGCTGCCGTGGTCACGGCGGGGGAGCGTAGCCCCCGCCGGCCCCGACTAGTCCTGGTAGTAGCGCAGCGCCTTGCCGGCCTTCGCGACGCGGCTGTACGACACCTCGCCGATCAGGCCGTTCTGCCACTTGATCCGCCAGCGACCGGCGGCCGCTCCGTTGCGCCGGATGTTGGTCCGGAAGATCCCGACCCTGTTGAGCCCCGGCCGCTTGATCGTCGCGAACCCGCCACCGGGCGGGGCGAACTGCAGCTCCGGCGCCGAGAAGACGTTGGCGAGCCGCGCCTGACGCGCCGGACGGACCTGGCCGTAGACCTCGACCAACTTCGACGACTTCTTCGTCACGACGATCGGCAGCCGGTAGGCGTCGTAGGAGGCCTTCTTCTTCTTAGTCCCCCCGGCGAAGCGCAGGCCGCTGTTGTACTGAGTCACGTCGTTGACGTCGACGAGCTGGTACTGCCCGACGGTCTTGATCCGCGAGTCGCCGTAGAAGAGGCGGTCGGTCTCGTTGATGTACTGGGCGTGCAGCTTCGGCGTGATCCGCGAGATCCGGTCGGGCGGGTTCGTCTGGTAGCCGAACTCGGTCACGTAGATCCCCTTGCCACCCGGGACACGCCCGCGCGCGGCGGCCTGCTTCATCAGCCGGTGCAGCCGCGGGATGTACTGCTGCGGCAGCGCGGTCTTGCTGGTCGTCTTGCGGTTCGGCGGTCCGAACCCACCCTGGTTGTAGGGGTGGATCGCCCAGCCGCCGATGTTCAGCTTCGACACGCGACCGCACTTGTTGAGCTTGCGCATCTGACCCTTGAACGGCTTGCCGTTCTCGTCGAGGCAGAGCGCCGCATAGAACTTCGGGATCGGCGCGTTGATCGCCGCCATCTCGCCAAACAGCACCCGTCCGCGACGCGCGGGGTCGTGCTTCGCGATCGCCTTATAGCCCGCCTGCCACAGCTCGCGGTAGATCACGCCGGCGGTCTGGACGACGCCGGCCCTGGTCCGCGTCGTCTGCGGC
>CBFGZN010000051.1:0-13312 GCA_965653255.1 uncultured Solirubrobacterales bacterium
ACACGCTGAGCGACGAGGACAGTGGCGTCGGCGAGTCCGGCCGTGCCGACAAGACGCTGCACGACTCGTTCCCGCAGAAGACCAAGGAGTCGGTGCTCGTCCAGAGCACTGAGCTGAAGGCCACCGACCCGGCGTTCCGCGCCGGCGTCGACGACACCGTGAACCGGCTCGAGCGAACCAAGGACGTCCGCCACGTCGTCAGTCCATATGGCGGTGACGGTCAAATATCCCAAGACAGACGGTCGGCCCTAATCGACTTCGAGATCGCCGGAGACCCCGAGACGGCGACCGACCGGATCGACCCGGCGCTCGCCGCGACCGCCGCGGCGGCCAAGGCGAACCCCGAGCTGCGGATCGAGCAGTTCGGCGACGCTAGCGCCGACAAGGCGATCAGCAAGACCTTCGAGGACGACTTCAAGAAGGCCGAGCTGACCTCGCTGCCGATCACACTGATCATCCTCGTGCTGGCCTTCGGCGCGATCGTCGCGGCCGGGGTGCCGCTGCTGCTTGCACTCTCGGGCGTCGCGGCAACGATCGGCCTGCTCGCGCCGATCAGCCTGATCGCGCCGGTCGACGAGAGCATCAACTCGGTGATCCTGCTGATCGGGCTCGCCGTCGGCGTCGACTACTCGCTGTTCTACCTACGTCGCGAGCGTGAGGAGCGAGCGACAGGACGCAGCGAGCAGGCGTCGCTGGAGGCGGCGGCCGCAACGTCGGGCCGCGCGGTCTTGATCTCCGGCTTCACGGTGATGATCGCGATGGCCGGCATGTACCTGGCCGGCGCGGCGACCTTCCAGTCGTTCGCAACCGGGACAATCCTCGTTGTAGCGGTGTCGGTAATCGGCTCGCTGACCGTGCTGCCCGCGGTGCTGTCAAAGCTCGGCGACCGGGTCGACAAGGGCCGCGTTCCGCTGATCGGGCGGATCAAGGCACGCACCGCACAGGCCGGGATCTGGTCGCGGATAGTTGACCGGGTGCTGAAGCGTCCGCTGCTTTCGGCATTGGTCTCGGGCGGGCTGCTGCTCGTGCTCGCACTGCCGACGCTCTCGATGGAGACGTCGGTCCCGGGTGTCGACGGACTGCCGCAGGACCTGCCCGTCGTCCAGACCTACAGCCGGATCCAGGAGGCATTCCCAGGCGAGAGCATTCCGGCCAACGTCGTCGTGAAGGCAGACGACGTGACCAGCGGGGCGACCGCGGCAGTGATCGACTCGCTGCAAGCGGACGCCGCCAAGCAGAGCGACCTGTTCGAGCCCGGGGCTACCGTCGAGGTCAGTCCGGACAAGACGGTCGCGAACGTCGCGATCCCGATCGCCGGCAACGGCACCGACAGCACGTCCAACGACGCGCTCGACGAGCTGCGCGGCGAGCTGATCCCAGCAACGATCGGAACCGTCGACGGCGCCACTGCCGACGTAACCGGCATGACGGCCGAGACGGCCGACTTCAACGCCAGCATGAGCTCGCACATCCCGTGGGTGTTCGCCTTCGTGCTATCGGCGGCGTTCCTGCTGCTGATGGTCACGTTCCGCTCGATCGTTATCCCGCTCAAGGCGATCCTGCTCAACCTGCTGTCGGTCGGCGCCGCCTATGGGCTGCTGGTGCTGGTCTTCCAGGAGGGCTGGGGCGAGAGCCTGCTCGGCTTCGAGTCGACCGGGGCAATCACCGCCTGGCTACCGCTGTTCCTGTTCGTCGTCCTGTTCGGGCTCTCGATGGACTACCACGTGTTCATCCTGACCCGGATCAAAGAGCTCGTCGATCGCGGCATGCCGACCGACCGCGCCGTGGCGACGGGGATCAAGTCGACCGCCGGCGTCGTGACCAGCGCCGCCGTGGTGATGGTCGCCGTCTTCTCGATCTTCGCGACGCTGTCGTCGCTGGAGTTCAAGCAGATGGGCGTCGGCCTCGCGGCGGCAATCCTGATCGACGCGACGATCGTCCGCGGCGTGCGGTTGCCGGCGACGATGAAGCTGCTCGGCGAGTGGAACTGGTGGCTGCCGAGCTGGCTCGAGTGGCTGCCACGGGTCTCGCACGAGGAGTCGGTCGACGCGAGCCGGCCGGTGTTCGACGGCGCCGCCCAAGCCGAGCCCGAGCCCGCGGGCGTTGCCTAGACGACGCGCGGACGAGGCGTTGCCAGGCCGCGGTAGATCTCCGCGGTCTGGCGCGCCACGTCGGCCCAGTCGAAGCTCAGGACATGCTCGGAGGCCTCTGCGACCAACCGGTCGCGGAGGTCGACGTCGGTCAGCAGTCGTTCTGCCATCTGCCCGAGCGAGTCCGGGTCGCGCGAATGGAAGCGCAGGCCGACGTCGTCGTTGGGCACTACCTCGCGCAGTCCGCCGGTGTCAGCCACCAGGCAGGGACAGCCTGAGGCCATTGCCTCGAGCGCCACGAGACCGAACGGCTCGTAGATAGACGGCACCACGGTCAGATCGGCGATCCGGTAGAGCGAGTGCAGCACGTCGTCGCCGATCCAGCCCACGAACGTGCCGTGGTCGTCGAGCCCAAGTCGCGTCGCCTGCTCGCGCAGCTCCTGCTCGGCGGTGCCCGAGCCGGCGACGATGAAGCGAACGTTGCCGACGCGCTCGATCAGACCGGGCAGCGCCTCCAGCGCGAGCTGGAAGCCCTTCTCGTAGACCAACCGCCCGACCAGTAACACCAGCCGCTCGTCGGGGGCCGCGAAACGCGAGCGCAGCGTGTCGAGGTCGTCGACCGGAACGAGGTCGGCAGGATCGATCCCGTTGGGGATAACGGCGATCCGCTCCTCGGGCAGGTCGTAGATGTCCGAGATGTGCTCGCGCATGTAGGCCGAGCAGGCGATCACTCGGTCGGCGCGGTTGGCCATCCACTTCTCGACGCCGTGGATGTGACTCTGCGGATGCTTGTCGACCCAGCCCTGGTGGCGGCCGTACTCAGTCGCGTGGATCGTGACCGCCAACGGACAGCGGAAGCGGTTGGCGAGATGGTCGCCGGCGACCGCGACCAGCCAGTCGTGGCCGTGGACGAGGTCGAAGTCGTAGCGGTCGCCGACCTCGACGCCGGCGGCCAGCATGTCGGCGTTCATGTGCTCGACCCAGGTGACGAACTCGCTCAGGTCGCGCGGACGGGCGGGCTCGCGAACGCGGTGGACGATCACACCGTCGAGCTCCTCCTCCGACGGGCTGTCCTCGGTGCCGCGCGCCAGCACATGCACCTCGATGCCCTGCGCGACGAGGTTCTCCGCCAGCTTGCGGACATGACGCGCCAAGCCGCCCTCGATCAGCGGGGGGTACTCCCAGGAGAGGATCAGGACGCGCATGCTCAGGGTGCGGCCAACGACGACAGCGCCAGGTCTGGCGCCAGATTGCGGAGGGACGGCTCCGGCACGGCCGCTGAGTCTGTCAGAGCCCCCAGTGCGGTGTCGAGCGCGGCGCGGTGGCCGCGGACGCGCTCGGCCGGATAGTCAGATGCCAGCTCGCGCTTGGCCAGGAAGGGCCAATCGCTTGCCTGGATCGCGAGCAGCTCGCGCGCCGCGCGCTCGAGTGCCGGTCCCGACGCCGTCCCGCCGGTGGCCGCGGCAACCGTCTGCAGCTCGGCGCCACGTGCCGCGAAGGCGAAGTCGGCGACCCGCGGCGAGTCCCAGGTCGTCATGTCCTTGCCGGTCCCCCATGTCGAAGCCGCGAGCTCACGGGCGATTGGCTCGACACGACCGACGGCATCGCCGACAGTGGCCAGCTCGAGCCCCTGTGCCTCCGCCTCGGCTATTACGCCACGCAGCCATTCGATGCCCTCGTACCACCAATGGCCGAGCAGCTCCGTGTCGAAAGCGCAGCAGAGCACGCCTGGCCGGCCGCGCTGCGCCGAGTAGCCGTCGAGCCGCGCGACGACTCGCGCGACGAAGGCGCGCGCGTGGTCGCGGGCGGCCGCCCGCGCGACCTCTGGGGAGTAGACCTCGCCGGCGTTGCTCCACGGGCGCATGTGATGGACCGTTCCGCGGTGGTAGTCGCGGTAACGCGGATCTGCCGGATAGCCGCTGCCGTCCCGCCATACCAGCTCGACGGTCTGCCAATCGATCGGCATGGCGACAGACCCAGGAGCCGTCGCGATCGGCTCGAGCTGCTCAGCCGAGCCGTACCCGAGCGCGGTCGTCTGATCGACGCAGAACACGCCGATGCCATGTGGCGCAAGGCCCTGCTCGAGCCCGGGGACAAAGGCACACTCGGGCAACCACAGTCCCCCGTCCCAATCCCCGAAGCGTCGCCGATGGCCAGCGAGACCGGTCGCGACCTGTAGGTCGAGTCCGGCATCGGTCGCCAACAGCGGCAGCACCGCGTGCGTGGCCGCGGACGTCCACAGCTCGAGCGGCCCCTCGGCGGAAGCCTTGGCGAGCCGTCCGAGCAGGTCACGGCCGCAGGCTTCGACGGCATCGGCGGCACGCGTGTAGTCGCCAGCCGCGCGGCGCACCTCAGCCGCCAACTCCAGATCGCCGGCCTGCTCCAAGCCGGTGGCGTCCTCGTCGTGCACCCACTGGCGGGTGTCGCGCAGGTAGCCGAGCAGTCGCTCGCCCGCCGGCCCCGGCAGCGTCTCGAGCTGGTCGCAGAGCACGGGCGTCACACCGAGCGTCAGCGGCACCGCTGTCTCCTCGATCAGCTCGAGCAGCGGCACGTAGACACAGGCGATCGCCTCCCACAGCCACTCCTCGCCAAACGGCCAGGTGCCGAAGCCCTCGACGTACGGCATGTGCGAGTGGAGGACGAGGCTGAGCGTGCCCCGATCGCTACTCATCGCAGGACGGCTACGAGATCCAGCGCGCGATCGAGTGGCCCCTCGCGCAGCGCGAAGTCGCTCGCGGCGATCGCCGGCGTGAACCAGTCGTAGAAGCGACCCGTCAGTCCCAGCCGCTTGTGGACGTTGTCCCAGCCAAGCTTCAGCGCCAGTTCGTGGACACGCAACTTGCGCGCGTGGAACAGTCCGAGCAGCTCGACCTCGTCGAAGACCGATTCGCAGAGCGCACGGAACTGCTCCGGCCGGTACTCGCGTAGATGCCACGGGTTGTCCGACTTCTCGGCGCCGGGCGGGGCGAGCGTCAACAGGTTCGGCGTTGAGACGTAGACGGTCCCGCCAGGCCTCAGCATGCTCTTGAAGTGGCGCAGCACGCCGGCGTCGTCCTCGACGTGCTCGATCGTCTGGAGGAAGACGACGGCATCGCACGGCTCGCTGTAGGAGTCGACGAGGTCGCGGGCGAAGTCGACCGTCGGACCGCTGTAGCGGGCGCGGGCGTGCTCGGAGGCCTCGGGGTTGGCGTCGACGCCGGTGACGTGCTTGGCACTACCGGCGAGCACGCCGCTGCCATAGCCCTCGCCGCATGCCATGTCGACGACGTCGAGCCCGGCGCAGCGCGCCGCGACCCACTCGTAGACGGCGAGATGACGGCGATACCAGTAGTTCTCCTCTGGCACGTCGGGCAGGGTGCGCTCGCCGGTCAGAGCGAGCGGCGGCACCCCGTCCGGCTGATCGTTCTGAACGTATTCCTGGGCCTGCCCCACAGCGGAAGGAGTGTACGGATACCCTTCCCCGGCCCATGGCCGCACCAGCCACCGCCGAGGAGATCCACGAGGTCAACGTCCGCTACCACGACCTCGCGGCCGAGCACTACGACGCGAAGTGGGGCATCGACTACGGCGCGCTCGGTCAGAGCCAGGTCACCGGCAAGCTGGCGAAGGCGCTCGGCGGCCAGCTCGGCCACTACGCCCGCGGCCTCGAGATCGGCGCCGGAACCGGCTACTTCGGCCTCAACCTGGCGCTCGCGGGGACCATCGACGAATACACCGCAAGCGACATCTCCCCCGGGATGCTCGACGTGCTCTCGAAGACTGCCGCGGGCCTTGGCGTCGACGCCGCCACCGTCTGCACCGACGCGGCGGAGCTGCCGTTCGCCGACGAGAGCTTCGACATCGTCTTCGGTCACGCGATCATCCACCACCTTCCCGACCTCGACGGCGCCTTCGCCGAGTTCCTGCGCGTCTTGCGCCCCGGCGGCGTGATCGCCTTCTGCGGCGAGCCGTCGCACTACGGAGATCGTCTCGCCGAGCTGCCGAAGCGCGCCGCCTGGGGTCTTTCGCCGGCGTGGCGCGCCGTCCTGCGCGCCCGGCCGGCCGAGCGCAGCGACGCCGAGCTGGTCGAGGAGGACGACCTCGAGAAGGTCGTCGACGTCCACGCCTTCACCCCTGGCACGCTCGCCCACCACGCGCGCGGCGCCGGCTTCGACGCCGTCAAGGTGCGCGGCGAGGAGCTAGCCGCCAGCCTCTTCGGCTGGGCCAACCGTTCGTTCGAGGCGAGTGCGCGGCCCGAAGACGTACCCGACCTCTGGCGCAAGTACGCCTACCACGGCTATCTGGCCCTCCAGAAGGTCGACCGCGCGGTGCTCGAGCCTCGCCTGCCGCCGGCCGTCTTCTACAACCTGCTCGTCTCGGCCCGCAAGCCCTAGCCGGCGCCTGGCCGGCCTGGCAGTCGCTCAGGCCAAACGACATCGACGCCTGGCAGGGCGGCGAAGTCGCGGTCACGAGTCAGCACCGGCAGGGAGTGCGCGGCCGCTGTGGCGGCGATCAGAGCATCGGCCGTTCCGGGCTTGCGCCCCTCGCGTCGCGCCGCCGAGACGATGCGGCCGTAGTGCGGCGCGACGCGCGCGTCGAGATCGAGCACCGCGAAGCGACGCTCGACGTAGGCGAGCGTCGCCAGGCGTCCGGGGCGCTGGCTGTCGTCGGCGATCAGCACACCGTGGTGAAGTCCGCAGAGCGTGATCGACGCGATCGCCGCCTCGTCCGGCGGATCGGCGAGCGCCAACTCCTCGCCCCGCGCGAGCGAGATCACCACGGAGGTGTCGAGTAGCGCGCGCTTCACTCGAACACGTCGCCCGGCACGTCGTCGAGCTTGCGCAGCTCGGCGTCGAGGCGATCCTCGGGCAGCATCAACCCACGCAACTCGGCGACCGCCTCGCCGAATGGGACGAAGGCGGTGGCGCGCTCGACAGGCACGAGGTCGGCAACCGCATGGCCATGCACGGTTATCCGCAGGCGCTCGCCCATCTCGACCCGTCGCAGCAGGCCAGCCGTGTCGTTGCGCAGCAGTCGCTGGGGGATCTCCGTAGCCATAGGGCTACAGTGTAGCCAATCGGTCAGCGGGCTCTCTATCTGAATCATCTCCATGCCCCTGTAGGGACAGCTGGACCGAATCCGCCCCCCTAGATTCGGTAGCGCTCCAGCGCACGCTCGCGCGCCTCGCGGTGGTCGACGATCGGCTCTGGGTAGTCGTCGCCGACGACGCAGCCGGAATCGCGTTGGACGTCGTCCGGCATCGTCCATGGTTCGGCGAGGTACTTGTCCGGCACGTCGGCCAATTCCGGCACGTAGCGGCGCACGTAGGAGCCGTCCGGGTCATGGCGCTCTTGTTGGCGCGCCGGGTTGTAGATCCGGCGGTAGACCGGCTGCGGATCGACACCGACTGAGCCGATCCACTGCCAGTTGCCGTTGTTGTTGGCCTCGTCACCGTCGAGCAGCAACCGCATGAACCAGCGCTCGCCGCGGCGCCAGTCGATGCCGAGATCCTTAGTTAGGAACGAGCCGACGACCAGCCGCGCGCGGTTGTGCATCCAGCCCTCGCACCGCAGCTGGCGCATGCCGGCGTCGACGAGCGGATAGCCGGTCCGACCTTCGCACCAGGCGGCGAAGTCCTCATCGGAGTCGCTCCAGTCGATCGCCCCGCGGTACTTCTCACGGAACTCACCAAGGGCGTTGGCGGGGTGATGGAGCAGCAGCTGCGCGTAGAAGTCGCGCCAGCAGAGCTGGCGCCGGAAGGCGTCGGGCCCCTCTCCACGCGGCAGGCGATCCTCGAGCTCGCGCGGCGAGATACAGCCGAAGCGCAGATAGGGCGACAGGCGCGAGGTGTTGTCACGACCGAGCGCGTCGTGGTCGTCGGCGTACTCGCCGACTGGACCGTCGAGAAAGGCGCGCATCCGGCGGCGAGCCGCCTGCTCGCCACCCAGAGCCGGATCGTCGACGTCCTGCTCGAGGCCGAGGTTCGCTAGCGATGGGAGCCGCCCCTTGGCCAAGCCGCTGGGGAGCGGCGGCAACTTGCGCGGCGCCGGCAAAACTTCGCGGCGGCCGTAGTCGAGCCAGGCACGGTGATACGGGCTGAAGACCGTCTGGGGCCTGCCCGCCTTCGTCAGAACCTCACCGGGCGCGTCGACCACGTACTGGCCCGGATGGGCGCACAACTCGACGCCCAGCTCGGCCACAGCCGCGGCAACAGCCCGTCCGCGACCGCGCGCGAACGGTGTGACGTCGGCGCTGAAGTGCAGCTCGGTCGCGCCGGTCTCACGCGCCAGCTCGGCCAGCTCGCGCTCCGGCGGGCCATGGCGGATGACGATGCGCGTGCCGCGCTTCTCCAGCGCCTCGTCGAGATCGCCCAGGCACTCGAGCAGGAACTGGGTTCGCGCGCCGGAGGCGTGGCGGCCGTGGAGCAAGCGGTCGTCGAGGACGAAGACCGGGACGAGCCGGTCCGCACGCTCCCGGGCGGCGTGCAGCGCCGGATGGTCATAGAGGCGGAGGTCGCGGCGGAACCAGAGGATCGCGGTCGTCACTAGACCGAATGTACGGCTCCCCCGCGCCGTGGATCACCGCCACCCGACATCTCGCCCGCGCCACCCCTGACGACGGCCTGCACGCCGCCGAAGTAGAGGTTGCGTTCCTGCCAGCGCCGGAGCCGCCACTCGTGGCCGGCGAGCCAGTCGAGCGCGGTGGGGTCGGCGCCCGGCTCGGCGTCGATCAGATCGCCCTCGACGTGGACCCGCGGCGCGTCGACGGCGGCCTGGGCGTCCATCCCGCCGTCGATCACGTTGGCGATCGTCTGAACGATCGCCGAGCGGATGCGGTTCGAGCCGGCGGAGCCGAGCGCGATCTCGACATCGTTGTCGGACAGGACGATTGTCGGCGACATCATCGAGGGCACACGCAACCCGGGCATGTGGGCGTGGAAGCCGGAGGGATTGAGGTCCTCCTCGCCGAGCATGTTGTTGAGGTGGACGCCGGTGCCCGGAACGACCACGCCGGAGCACGATCCGTTGGAGCAGGTCACCGTCGCGCAGGCACCGTCGCCGTCGATCACCGCGAGGTGGGTCGTCGAGCCCAGCCGCGACGCGATGTCGCCCGCGACGCGGTCCAATACCGGCGGGGCAAGGAAGCTGTCGGCGTACTCGGGGCTCTGGAGGCCCTCCACGAACTCTGCGTCGCGGGCACGGTTGGTCGACGCGATCACCTCGGCCACCGCGCGCACGTCGCACGGCCGATCGACGCGGTCGAGCAGCTCGAGCGCATCGGCGATCAGGATGCCGCCTGACGACGGCGGCGGGTTGGTGAGCACCTCGCGGCCACGGAAGCGGGCGCGGACCGGCCGGCGCTCGACGACCTCGTAGGCGGCGAGGTCGTCGCTCGTGATCAACCCGCCGCGCTCGAGCACCCAGTCGCTGATGGCCGCCGCCACATCTCCGTCGTAGAGGAAGCGCGGCCCTTCGGAGCCGAGCCGGTCGAGCAGGTCGGCGAGCTCGGGCATGCGGATGCGCTCTCCGGCCCTCAGCGGGCGACCTCCGGGCTCGTAGATCGCGGTCGCCTCCGGCGTCGTGCGGAAGATCGCGCCGAGGATGCCGAACAGGTACTCGTGAATCGGCGTGACTTCCACCCCCTCGCGCGCTGCAGCGGCGGCTGCCGGCGTCAGATCCCCGAGTCCGACCGTCCCGAAGCGATCGAGCGCCTGAGCGAGCCCCAGGGTCGTACCGTAGACCCCGCACGACGAGGCGCCGACGTGGAAGACCTGGGTCGAATCGGCGGAGAACGCGACCTCGATCGGGATCAGCGGCGCCGGCTGCGCCCCGGTCAGGCCGCGTCCTGGCGCGGCGACGAAGAAGTCAAGCAGGTGGCTCTCGCCCTCCGCGGTATGGACGAGCATGAACCCACCCGCGCCAGGCCCGGTCAGCGGCGACTCGGCAGCAAACGACATCAGCACCGCCGCCACCGCCGCATCGACGGCATTGCCGCCCGCGCGCAGCACGTCGGCCCCCGCCTGCGCGGTCCGCGGATGCCCGGCTGCGACTACCCCCTTCATCGGGCACAACCTAAAGCGTTCTGACGCGCGAGAATCAAGCCTGGCAAGGAAGCAGGCCCCCGTGGCGTGCCTCTGGCACGTGAGGGGGCCGATGACGCCGCCAGGCGCCGGTTCGCAGCCGTCAGCGGCGCGGGATGAACTCAGGCACGTCGAGGTCGCCGAGCGCGTTGCTCGACACCCGCTCGCGGCGCGTGACGCGCGGCTCGCGGTCGACGTCGGCGGGAATTCCCGGACGCGCCTCGCGACGCTCCACCTTGCCGCCGTAGCCGGTTGCGACGACCGTGATCCAGACCTCGCCGTCGAGCCGCTCGTCGACCATCGCGCCGAAGATGATGTTGGCGTCGGGGTGGGCCGCCTCGGCAACCGCCTTGGCCGCCTCGTTGACCTCCCAGAGCGACAGGTCACGGCCACCGGTGATCGACAGCAGGATCGACTGCGCGCCGTCGACCGACGTCTCGAGCAGCGGTGAGGCGACCGCCGCGGTGGCGGCGTCCATCGCGCGCTGCTCGCCCGATCCCATGCCGATTCCGAGCAGCGCCTGGCCGGCGTCGCTCATGATCGTCCGCACGTCGGCGAAGTCGAGGTTGATCAGGCCGGGCAGTGTGATCAGGTCGGAGATGCCCTGGACGCCCTGGCGCAGCACGTCGTCGGCGACACGGAAGGCCTCGACCATCGAGGTCTTCTTGTCGAGCACCGACAGCAGCCGCGTGTTCGGGATCGTGATCAACGTGTCGACCTCGGCGGCGAGCGCCTCGACGCCACGGTCGGCCTGCTCGCCGCGGCGCGCGCCCTCGAACGAGAACGGCTTCGTGACGATGCCGACGGTCAACGCGCCGACCTCGCGGGCGATCTGCGCGACCACGGGAGCGGCACCGGTCCCGGTGCCGCCGCCCGCCCCGGCCGTGATGAAGATCATGTCGGCGCCCTTGAGCTGGCTCTTCAGCTCGTCGTACTGCTCGATCGCCGCACGACGGCCAGCCTCCGGGTCCGCGCCGGCGCCGAGCCCACGGGTGGAGTCGCTGCCGATGTGGATGCGCGTCGCCGCGCTGGACTGCTCGAGCGACTGCATGTCGGTGTTGACCGCGATGAACTCGACGCCCTCGACCTGAGCGTCAATCATGCGGTCGACCGCATTGACACCGGCACCGCCGACACCGACGACGCGCAGCACGGGATCGTGCTTGAGCGGCGAGGACGGCTGGTGGATCGGCTCCTGGTCGGTCTCCGACTCGCCGCCATGGCGGATCGGGGCGCGATCGAGGATGTTCTCCGGGATGTCCGACGAGAAGACCGAGCGCAGACGCTCCTCGGGGGTCGGCACGCCGTCGTAGCGGCTGACACCGGTCTCGGCGGCACGCTCACGCGCAGCCGGCGTCTCGGGCGCAGGCTCACGCCGCGGCTGCTCAGCAGCGGGCTCGGGGCGGCTGTCCTCGCGGCGCGCGGCCTCGCGCTCCTGGTGGCGGCCCTTCGCCTCGGGCTCGAGGCCATCCTCCTCGGTCTTGCGGAACAGGGCCGCTAGCGGGCCCTCCCGCATGCTCGCGCGCTTACCGCTTGCCATTGCCGAGGACCTCCTTAGCGAGCTGGCGGTAGGCGTAGGCAGCCTTACCGTCAGGGTCGTACTTGAGCACGGACATTCCGTTGACGGGCGCCTCTGCGAAGCGGACCGTCTTGGTGATGCGCGAGGCAAAGACCTGATCGCCGAAGTTCTCCTCCAGCAACTCGATCGCCTCCTTGGCGTGGACTGTCCGGCTGTCGACCAGGGTCGGCAGGATTCCCTCGATGTCTACGTCGGGATTGAGGTTCTCGCGGATCATCGAGAGCGTGTTCTGGAGCTGCACCAGTCCCCGCATGGACAGATACTCGCATTGCACGGGGACGATTACCTTGTCGGCTGCCGTTAGAGCGTTGATCGTGAGCAGCCCAAGGCTCGGCGGAGTGTCGATGCAGATGAAGTCGTAGTCCTCGCGGATCGGCCTGATCGCCTTCTCCAGCGAGCGCTCGCGGCCAATCTTCGTCGACATCGCGATCTCGGCGCCGGCAAGGTCGATCGAGGCGCAGGCGACGTCGACCTCGCGCTTGCGGATCACCTCGCGGATCGAGACGTCGTGGACGAGCACGTCGTACATCGACAGCTCGAGCGAGTCCGGGTCGATGCCCTGGCTCATCGTCAGGTTGCCCTGAGGATCGAGATCGATGCAGAGCGCGCGGTGTCCGCTCTCGACGAACGCGGCGGCCAAGTTGAGCGTCGTGGTGGTCTTCGCCACCCCGCCCTTCTGGTTGGTGAAAGCGATGACTTTCGCCTGTGGCGTCACTGATGCCTCCGGAGTGGCCTGCTTGGGGTCCGCGTTTGCCATTACTCGGTGCCTATTCGCACGCGCCGAGGCGATTCCTTCACCCGGGCCCATAGCCTTTCCGGCCGTGGGCGCCCTTCTAGACAGGCGGCTGATCTTCGTCACCGGCAAGGGCGGGGTCGGCAAGACGACCGTCGCGGCCGCGCTGGGGCTGGCCGCCGCGCGCACCGGACAGCGCGTGCTGGTCTGCGAGGTCGGCGACCAAGAACGCTTGACCGCGAGCTTCGGCCTGCCCGCCGCCGGCTTCCGCGAGCTGGAGATCGAGCATGGTCTGCATGCCTTCTCGGTCAATCCCGAGGACGCGATCTCGGAGTGGCTGCGCTACCAACTGCACTCGCGCACGCTCGCCGGACTGCTCGGCGGCAGTCGGATCTTCCAGTACCTCGCGACAGCTGCGCCTGGGCTCGCCGAGATGGTCACGATCGGCAAGGTCTGGGAGCTCGCCCAGCTCGAGCGCAAAACGCCGAGCGCCACCCCCTACGACCTCGTGATCGTCGATGCGCCGGCGACCGGCCACGGCCTGGCGCTGCTGCGAGCGCCCCACACGTTCGCGGAGATCGCCCGCGTCGGACCGATCAACCGCCAGGCGGCAATCGTCGACGGGTTCCTGCACGATCCATCCACCACGGCCATCGTCGCCGTCGCGCTCGCCGAGGAGATGCCGGTCAGCGAGACGCTCGATCTCGAACACCGCCTGCTCGACGAGCTCGGACTCGCCCTGGAACGGGTCTACGTCAATGCGCTGCTGCCCGACCGCCTGAAGGCCACCGAGTACGACGCGATCGAGACAGCGGTCGGAGGCGGCGCCGGGGCGACCCCTTCGCCTTCCG
>CBFGZN010000052.1:0-12949 GCA_965653255.1 uncultured Solirubrobacterales bacterium
GAGCGTTCGCGGCCGCCACGGCTTGGGCCGCGACGGCCAGCGCGAGCAGCGCGTTGCGGCCACGCTCGGGCGCGGCGCCGGAGTGGGCGGAGCGGCCGATCGCTCGGACGCGCAGCGTCGCGGCCGCCTTGCGCCGCACGATCACCGCCTCGTCGCCGTCCGGCGTGCGCTGGCCGGCCTCGAAGCAGAGGCAGGCGTCCCAGCCGGTGAACGCCTCGACGTGGGCGAACGGCGCGGTGCGCCACTCCTCGTCGGTCACCAGCAGCAGCGCGACCTCGGCGAAATCGGCGGTCCGCTCGGCGAGCGCGCGGAGGACGCCGAGCGCCAGCACGTCGCCGCCCTTCATGTCGATCGCTCCCGATCCCACGAGCCGGTCGCCGTCGGGCTCGAGCGGCCGGTGCTGGTCGTGGCCGATCACCGTGTCGAGGTGTCCGAGCAGCAACAACCGCTGGTCGCCGGTTCCGTTCAACCGCAGCACGAGGTCGTCGGCATGGCCGGGCGTCGAGCAGGGCAGACGCGCGACGGCCGCGCTCGCCGGAGCCAGCGCACCCGCGACCGCCACGCACTCCTCGGCGCCCTCGACGTCGCCCGACGGCGACGAGATCGCGACCAGCGCCTCGAGATCGCGCACCGCGCGCGGTGCTATCTGGTCGGCCTGGCTGCTGATCCAAGCGCCCATCGCGGGCGGCTAGGCGTCGAAGTCGATCGGCTGCGCCTCGAGCGGCTGGTACTCGATCGGCTGCTTCGGGCGCCGGCTTCCCGGCTCGCGGCCGGGCGGCTGCGACGGTGTCGGCAGGTCGGCTGCCGGCGGGATCGGCAGCGTCGCCGCGTGCTTGGCGGTCAGGTCGACGGCCTCGTCCCAGTGGGTGAGGTGGACGCCGGCTCCGCGCTCGACACGGTAGGTCGCCTCCTGGCCGGTGACCTCGACGCGCAACAGCGTGCCGCGCAGCTCGAGGCCGAAGCAGAGCCGGTCGATGCCCTCCGGCAGGCGCGGGTTGAACAGCAGCTTGCCGCCCTGCTCACGCAGCCCGCCGAAGCCCGCCACCGTCGCGATCACGGCGCCGGCGAGCGACGCCATGTGCAGCCCGTCGCCGGTGTTGCGCTCGAGGTCGGCGATGTCCATGTGCGACGCCTCGTAGAGGTAGTCCTTGGCGAGATCGAGGTGGCCGACCTCGGCCGCGATCACCGCCTGGGTGGCCGCCGACAGCGACGAGTCGCGCACGGTCAGCGGCTCGTAGTAGTCGAAGTTGGCGCGCTTCTGCTCGAGCGTGAAGGCATCGCTGCGAATCTGCATCGCGAGCACCAGGTCGGCCTGCTTGACGACCTGCTCCCGATAGAGCTGGAAGTACGGGTAGTGCAGCAGCAGCGGGTAGTTCTCCTCCGGCGTGTTCTCGAAGTCCCAGCGCTGATGGTGGAGGAAGCTGTCGTCCTGCGGGTGGATGCCGGCCTGCTCGTCGAACGGGATGAACATCGCGTCGGCGGCGCGCTTCCAGGCCGCGCGCTCGTCCTCGTCGACGCCGAGCCGCTTGGCGGCCTCGGGATGGCGCTCGGTGCACTTGTAGGCCGACTCGAGATTGAGCTGGGCCATCAGGTTGGTGAAGACGTTGTTGTCGACCAGCGCCGAGTACTCGTCCGGCCCGGTGACGCCGTCGATCCGGAACGAACCGTAGTCGTCGTGGTGGCCGAGGCTCTCCCACAGACGTGCCGTCTCGACCAGCAGCTCGCAGCCGTAAACCTCCTCGAACTCGCGGTCGCCGGTGGTCATCACGTAGCGGCGGACCGCGTCGGCGATGTCGGCGTTGACGTGGAAGGCGGCGGTGCCGGCCGGCCAGTAGCCGGAGCACTCCTCGCCGTGGATCGTCCGCCAGGGGAACGCCGCGCCGCGCAGGTGGAGCTGCTCGGCGCGCTCGCGCGCCTGCTCGAGCGTCGAATGGCGCCACATCAGCGCGTGGCGCACCGTCGCCGGCGCAGTGAAGGTGAGGATCGGCAGCACGAACGTCTCGGTGTCCCAGAAGGCGTGGCCGTCGTAGCCGCGGCCGGTCAGGCCCTTGGCGGGGATCGCGCGGCCCTCGTTGCGCGCCGCCGCCTGGAAGACGTGGAACATCGCGAAGCGCAGCGCCTGCTGCAGCTCGGCGTCGCCGTCGACCTGGATATCGGCGCGCTCCCAGTAGCGGTCGAGCACGTCGCGCTGCTCCTCGATCAGACCGTCGAAGCCCTCGGCGATCGCGCTCTCGAGGCTCGCGTCGACCTGGTCGCGCAACCACTCGACGCTCTGCTGCGACGACCAGTGGTAGGAGATGAACTTGACCAGCCGCAGCTTCTCGCCCGGCTGCAGCTCGACCGAGAGCGTCACGCGGCCGAGGTCGTCCTCGGACTGGGTCAGCTGCTCCACCTCGGCGTCGCAGTCGATCACGTGGTCCATCCCCGATGCCATCGACAGCCCGGACGAGCGGGTCATGTGGCCGAGCACGACGCGCACCTCGTCGTGGACCGAGAGGTCGGAGCGCAGCGCGTCCTCGAGGTGGCGACCGCCGCGCGGATCGTCGACGTCGGAGGCGCGCGGGCGGTTGACCTGGAGGTTCGACTGCAGCGCGATCCGCACCTTCTGGTCGATCGCCTCGACCTCGTAGAGGATTGCCGCGACGCTGCGCAACGACAGCGACACGAGCCGCTTGGTGTTGACCTTGACCGCGTGGCCGGAGGCGGTCCGCCAGACCAGGTCGCGTTCCAGCACGCCGGTGCGGAAGTCGAGCCGCCGCTCGTGGTGCTCGAGCGTGCCGCGGTGAATGTCGAGTGGCTCGTCCTCGACCTGCAGCCGGACGATCTTGCCGTCGGGCACGTTGACGACCGACTGGCCGTCCTCGGCGAAGCCATAGCCGCGCTCGCCGTACTGCAGCGGGTAGGACTCGTAGAAGCCGTTGAGGTAGGTGCCGTGCGTGCCGACCGGCTCGCCCTCGTCGAGGTTGCCGCGCAGGCCGATGTGGCCGTTGGCGAGCGCGAACAGCGACTCGCTCTGGGGCAGTCGGTCGATCTCGATGCCGCGCTCGACGAACGACCACGGCTCGGGCGGGTGACGCTCCTCGTTCCTCACGCCAGCAGCTCCGCCAGGTCGGAGACGACGACGTCGGCGCCGTGCTCACGCAGCGCGTCTGGTTGGCCGTGGCGGTCGACGCCGACGGTCACGCCGAAGCCGCCCGCGTGGCCGGCCGCGACGCCGGCGAGCGCGTCCTCGAAGACGGCGGCCGCCTCCGGCGGCGTGTCGAGCAGCTCGGCGGCGCGCAGGAAGGAGTCGGGGGCCGGCTTGCCCTTGATGTTCTCGGTCGCCAGCGTGACGCCGTCGACGCGCGCCTCGAAGCGGTCGGCGATCCCGGCGCTGTCGAGGATCAGCTTGGTGTTCGCGCTCGACGAGACGACGGCCGTCTTCAGGCCGGCCGCGCGTGCGGCATCGACGAACTTGACCGACCCTTCGTAGACGTCGACGCCACGCTCCTCGATCAGCTTCAGCACCAGCACGTTCTTGCGCTTGCCCACGCCATAGATCGTGTCCGTGTCGGGCGGGTCGTCCGGCGTCCCCTCCGGCAGCTCGATCCCGCGCGAGGAGAGGAAGTCGCGCACGCCATCCTCACGCGGCTTGCCGTCGACGTACTGGCCATAGTCGCGCGCGATGTCGAACGGCTCGGCGTCGGGCCCCAACCGCTCGCGCAGATACTCGTCGAACATCCGCTTCCAGGCCTCGGCATGCACGCTGGCCGTGTCGGTCAGCACGCCGTCCATGTCGAACAGACAGGCGCGGATCGTCTCAGGCAGGCGAATCATCGGCGAAGCCTGGCACAAGTCGGCTCGCGCTACGTCTTGCGACGCTGAGACTCGGCCATGGCGCGAGCGCGGTCGGCGTGGGCGAGCAGCTCCCGTGCTGGTCGTATCGGCGACAGCGAAGCTCGCCGGTGGCTGATCTTCGCCGCCGCGAGGACGGCCGTCAGCGCGAGGACCGGCTGATGGGAGCTGTCGGCATCGAAGGCGATCACGTACTCCTGGCGGTCCCCGTCGCAGAGCGTCCACCATTTCGCCGTCGCCATCAGCTCCGCGTCGGCTAGGACATCCAACAGGCTGGCCGTCTGGCGACCTGTCGCCTCCGCGAACACCAACTGGTTGCCGCGTGGCTGAAGGTCCTCGTCGCGATTGGCCAGGGTGGTCTCCAAGCCCATGCGCTGGTCGTCGGGGAGAACGAATGCGGACTTGGGCGGCCGTCCGAGGCGCTTGACGTCTGCTGTCGGCGACCGCTCTGCGAGGAGGTTCTTGGCAACCATCTCGCGGGCGACCTTGCGGACGCGCGAGGAGTCGCGGTGGACGCGCGCGCCGATATCGAAAGCCGTCAGCGGCTCTGCAGCCATCAGCAGGGCCTCGCCGATGGCGAGTTGCGTGGCGCTGGCGCCGTTCCACGCCGAGCTGTCGTCTTCGTCGATCATCATTACGGTTTCTCGACGCTAATAACGCCGAACGTTAGATCCCGTACTCAGCCTTTATACAAGCGAAATAATGACTGTCCGGGCTGCTGGGCATACTTACGGCACCTATCCGTAAAGATATCGCCACTGCGGCGAACGATCAATTCGCCGCAGATTGCAGGAACAGGCTCACGCGGCCGGTTCCGGGCGCCTAGTCTGAGAGGGATGGAGCTCACGATGACCGCGAAGACCTCAGATCCGCTGGCGACACACCTGACCCAGGAGATCGTCGAGGCGAGCGCTGCCCTGGTCGACCTCTGCAAGAGTCAACCCGACCGGGACTGGCCGGCTTACGAACTCAAGACTCAGGCTCGCAATGGCTGGAGCGCTGGGGCGATGAGCATGGCGTTGAGTCGCCTGCTAGACGAGGGCGTGCTCTGGGCCGAGGGAGATCGCATTCGCCTGAGCGAGTAGCGTTCTCCAGGTGGAGAGGGTGCTTGCGCCGCTCGACGACGAGCGGCAGAACGAGCTGTGCCGGCGGATGTCGGAGGGGACGGGTTCCGAGGAGAGGCGGGATGGGGGCGCGCGCGGCCGCTACCGAACCCCTGCTCAGCGCGACTGCGATCGCATCCTCTACTCCTCGGCCTTCCATCGGCTCGCGTCGGTGACCCAGGTCACTGCGTCGGAGTCGGGCCATACGTTCCACAACCGGCTGGGGCACTCGCTGAAGGTGGCCCAGATAGGCCGGCGCAATGCCGAGCGCCTCCGCTGGCTCGCCGAGCAGAAGCAGCTGACCGGCGCCGCTGCGCGGCTGATCGAAGCCGTCGATCCGGACGCCGTCCAGGCGGCCTGCCTCGCGCACGATCTGGGGCACCCGCCGTTCGGCCACATCGCCGAGCACGTCCTCGGCGATCTCGCCCGTGAACACGTCTCGGATGGCTTCGAGGGCAATGCCCAGAGCTTTCGCATCGTCACCAACCTCGCGGTCCGCGACGACGCGCGCGGGCTCGATCTGACTCGCGGGGTCCTGAACGGGATCCTCAAGTACCCATGGCGGTACAGGCCCTCCGATCCCGTCGACGGCGGAGTCCGCGAGCGTAAGTGGGGGTACTACGAGGAGGACGAGGACGCCTACGAGTTTGCTCGCGCTGGATGGCCGGATGACACCCTGGACGAGCTTCCCGAGCGCAGCTTCGAGGCCGAGCTGATGGATTGGGCCGACGATCTCACCTATGCCCTCCATGACATGGACGACTTCTATCGCGCTGGCCTCGTCCCGCTCGACCAACTGGCCCAGGGTGCCGACGAGCTGAAGCGCTTCGAGCAACTGCTATACGAGGCGCGTGACGCCGCACCGCGGGCCTTTCCCAGCTTGGAGATCCCGGAGATCGTGCAGACCGTCCATCGGATCTGCAGTCTGGAGGGCCCGCTGGCGTCGTACCATCACACGCGCGACCTGCGTGCGCTGATGCGCGAGTTCGGATCGAAGCTCATAACCAGGTACCTGGAGGCATTCCAGGTCGAGAACGGCCCGGGCGATGACGAGGTGCTGCTGAAGATCGACGAGGGCGTGCGACGGGAGGTCGACGCACTCAAGCTGCTGGTTGGCGTCTACGTGATCCGCCGTCCGGGCTTGGCCGTCGTCCAGCACGGTCAGACGAAGGTGATCGCGGACCTGTTCGGTTGGTATTACGACGCGAGCCCGGCCGGCGCTAACGGCGATCGGCGGTTGTTCCCGCCTGGCGCGCGCGAGCGGCTCGAGAAGGCCGGGAACAGTCCGCATCAGCGAGCGCGTGTGGTCATCGATCTCATCTCGGGCTTGACCGAGAGCTCTGCGATCCAACTGCACCGGCGCCTGTCGGGCGGCTGGACGGCGCCTACGCTGGACGCCACGGCCGTAATGGGCTAGTCCAAACTCAGCTGCTCGGCTTCTCGTGATGGCCGCCGAACTCGAAGCGCATGGCGGATAGGAGGCGGTCGGCGTAGTCGGCCTCGCCGCGGGAGGAGAAGCGCTCGAAGAGGGCGGAGCTGAGGACGGGGGTGGGGACTGCCTCGTCGATCGCGGCGATGGCGGTCCAGCGGCCCTCGCCGGAGTCGGAGACGCGGCCGCCGAACTCGTCGAGGTCGGGGCTCTTGTGCAGCGCGCTGGCGGTCAGGTCGAGCAGCCAGGAGCCGATCACGCTGCCGCGGCGCCACATCTCGGCGACCTCGGGCAGGTCGAGGTCGTACTGGTAGAGCGCCGGGTCGCGCAGCGGCGTCGTCTCGGCGTCGACCTCCTGGCTGGCCTTGCCGACGTTGGCGTGGCGGAGGATGTTCAGGCCCTCGGCGTAGGCGGCCATGACGCCGTACTCGATGCCGTTGTGGACCATCTTCACGAAGTGGCCGGCGCCCGACGGTCCGCAGTGCAGGTAGCCCTTCTCCGATTGAGACGGCTCGCCCTCGCGGCCCGGTGTGCGCTGCGCAGCCTCGATACCCGGAGCGAGCGACTCGAAGATCGGGTCGAGCCGCGCGACGGCGTCGTCGTCGCCGCCGATCATGTGGCAGTAGCCGCGCTCGAGGCCCCAGACGCCGCCGCTGACGCCGACGTCGAGGTAATGGATGCCGCGCTCGCGCAGCTCGGCCGAGCGGCGCAGGTCGTCGTGGTAGTAGGAGTTGCCGCCGTCGATCAGCGTGTCGCCCGCCTCGAGGTGCGGCGCGACCTCGGCGATCGTCTGGTCGACGACGCCGGCCGGGACCATCATCCAGACGGCGCGCGGCTTGTCGAGCTTGGCGACCAGGTCGGCGAAGCTCTCGGCCCCGGTCGCGCCCTCACTCGCGCTCTGCTTGACAGCGTCGGCGTTGAGGTCGAACACCACGCACTCGTGGCCGTCGCGCATGAGCCTCAGCACCATGTTGGCGCCCATCCGTCCGAGGCCGATCATCCCGAGCTGCATCGCGTCTCCTGTCGTCCGGTCGAAGGTCTGGCCAACTCTAGGCCGCTTCAGTGGCGGGCGACCTCGTGGCGCAGCTTGGCCCGCGCCTCGCCGTAGCTGTACGTCTCGTAGGCAACTAGTGCGACGAGCAGGACGGCGACGCCGGCCACGGTGGCGAGCGCCGGGATCTCGACGGCGACCGGGAGCAGCGCGAGCATCAGGACGGCGAGGCCGAAGCGGCGGGTGTTGAAGGTGTGGACGTTGCGCCAGCGGAAGGCGACGTGGGCGAGCGAGTAGAGCGCGACGCCGCCGAGCAGGGCGAAGGCGGGCACGACCTTCAGCGGCTCGTCGACGTGCTCGAGCGTCTTCTTCAGGCCGAGCGCGAGCAGGATGATCCCGGCGATCATCGGGGCGTGGAGGTAGGAGAAGGAGTCGCGCGCCATCCGGTTGCGCTCCTCGCCCTCGGGCGCCTCGACCAGCCGCCGCTCGGAGACGAGTGCGACGACGTCGAAGTACATCCACCAGAGCATCGCCGCGATGACGATGCCGAGGATGGCGGCGGCAACGACGCCAGCGGTGACGCCCGCCTCGGCGCCGAGGCCGATCGCCACGATCGACTCGCCGAGCGCGATGATCAGGATCAGCCCGTGGCGCTCGGCGAAGTGCTTCGGCGCGAGCCGCCAGCCGCTCGCGTCGATGATCCACGTGCCGCCCATGTCGAGCGTCAGGGCCAGCGCCCAGAGGGCGCCCTGCAGCTCATGATCGGCGAACGAGGCGGCGATCAGCAGGCCGGTGCCGATCGCGGTGCTGATCGCCAGGCGGAGGACCGATCGGCGCAGCCCGGGGTCGTCGCTGCTGGCGATTACGAACAGGGCGATGTGCCCGAGGCGGACGCCGCAGTAGGCGAGCGCCAGCAGCAGGCCGAGGTCGCCGAACGCCTCGGGGATGCAGAGCGCGACGACCAGCAGTGCCGCCATCGCGGCGAAGATCGCGATCCGCACTGCGCCCTCCTCCGGATCGACGACGCTCGTCAGCCACGAGTAGCCGACCCACGCCCACCACATCACGCCGAGTACGAGCAGTCCCTTGGCGAGCCCGGCCCAGGTCGGCTCGGCGGCCATCAACGCCGTGCACTGGGTGAACGCGAGCACGAAGACGAGGTCGAAGAAGAGCTCGAGCGGCGTGACGCTCTCGCCCTCGCGCAACGTGGCGTGCCAACGTGTCGATTGTGGTCCGACCGAAGTCATGAGCTCACGGGATAGAACCAGAGACGCACGGCTCGATTCGCGACGCGAGGAAAGATGGAGACGCGAGCTTACGTAGTCGTTAAGCTGGGCCTTCGGCTACGAGAGGGAGGATCTTGCGGCGCGCAGCTAGGACAGTCATATTCGCGGTTCCAGTGATGCTCATTCTATTGGTGGGCTGCGGTGACGATGATTCATCGTCCGGCAATGTCGGCGTCACTGCGCCAGATGTCGCCGCTGGTCTCCCGCCCAACGGCGGCAAGTTCCTTCCGTCAACGACCGATCTCGACTTTGACTTCAAGGGGGGCACGCAGAAACAGCTGACCTTTCACAACAGCAGCAAGACGGAGATCAGCGTGGGCGTTCCCAAGATCACCGGGCAGGGCGCCGAGCGCTTCTCGATCGACGAGGGCTGCGCGAATACCAATCTGCCGGCAGCAGGTACCTGCCTGATCACGGTCAAGCGCGGGGGCCCATCGAACATCCGCCTGCTGGGTGCGACTCTGACGGTGCCCTCCAACGTGGGAGACGCCGAGGTGACGCTGGAAGACTAGGTAGGTTCCTGCCATGGCCAACGCCGTCGACGCCGTCGACGACAGCTTCTTCGAGACCGCCCCGCTGGTGGTCCCGACGACGATCGAGCTCGACGCCGCGCCGGCCGAGGTCTGGGAGGCGCTCGGCAGCGACGAGATGTGGTCGTGGTTCCCGCCGCTCGACCGTCTGCGCTGGCTGACCGCGCGTCCGCTCGGCGAGGGTGCTGTGCGGACGATTCGGGTCGCGCGGCTGTTCACGCTCGAGGAGCACTTCTACCGCTGGGAGGAGGGCCGGCGGGCGACCTTCCACGTGGTCGGCGTGACGCGGCCGGTGCTGAACGCGCTCGCCGAGGACTTCCTGGTCGAGCCGACCGCGAGCGGTGGGACGCGCCTCACTTGGACGTTTGCGCTCGACCCGAAGTTGCCGGGCGCGCGCACGCTCGGGCGGCTTGCCGCGCCGCTGCTGCGCGCCGGCAACCGGTCGATGATCTCCGGGATCCGCAAGATCCTGCCGCGCGGCTGAATCGTCGTCGTCCGCTACGGTGCCGCGGGTGACCGCCGCCGCGACCTCCCGGCCGATCGCCCTCGGCCCGAGCTGGCTCGACCCAGACGTGCTGATCGAGGCGTTCGGGATGCTCGGGATGCTGGCGATCGTCTTCGTCGAGTCGGGTCTGCTGGTCGGCTTCTTCCTGCCGGGCGACTCGCTGCTGTTTACGGCCGGGCTGCTATCGGCGAACAACGTGCTGCCGGACCTCTGGGTGCTGTTGGTGACGATCCCACTCGCGGCGATTGCCGGTGACCAGGTCGGCTACGCGATCGGACGCAAGGCCGGGCCGGCGATCTTCAGCCGTCCCGATAGCCGCTTCTTCCACCATGAGCATGTCGAGCGGGCGCAGGAGTTCTTCGACCGCCACGGCCCGCGGACGATCGTGCTCGCCCGCTTCGTCCCGATCGTCCGTACCTTCGCGCCGGTCACCGCCGGCGTCGCGCGGATGAACTACCGCACCTTCCTCACCTACAACGTCGTCGGCGGCGTGCTCTGGGGTGTCGGCGTGACCACGCTCGGCTACTTCCTCGGTCAGGTCGAGGTGATCGAGGCGAACATCGAGTTCGTGCTGATCGCGATCGTCGGTCTCTCGTTCGTCCCGATCGCGATCGAGCTGCTGCGCGGCCGCCGTCGGGCGCGCGCCGGTACGCGCTAGGTTGGCGGCCATGGCGATCGTCGTCTATGAGAAGCGAACCTGCACAACCTGCCGCAAGCTGGCGCAGTTGCTGGCGGAGCGGGGGATCGACTTCGACACGGTCGAGTACCACGTTGAAGGTTTGACTGAGCCGGAGATCCGTGACGCACGCCCAATCGAGCGCGTGCTCGAGATCCTCTAAGTCTTAGAGCAGGCGCTCCTCATGCAACCAGGCCTCGGTGCGGCGCATGCCCTCGTCGAGGTCGACCGCTGGCTCGTAGCCGAGCAGGCGGCGGGCCTTCTCGATCGAATAGCCGCCCGGGCGGGCGAGGTAGAGCATGCTGGTGGCGTTGAGCTCGGTCCGGTCGCCGCGCAGGCGCTCGGCGGCTCCGCCTGCGCGCGCGGCCGCGACCGCCAGCGGCGTCGGGAGGCAGAGCGGCCCGCGCTTGCCGAGCATGCGGAAGTAGTGACCGAAGAACTCCCTTGTCGACACGCCGTGCGGTCCGGCGATCGTGAAGACCTCGCCGGCCGCCTCGGGCCGCTCCGCGGCGAGCGCCAGACCGCTGACGAGGTCGTCGATGTAGACCGCGCTGAAGACGCCGTTGCCCATCGCGGGCAGCAGGAAGCGGTTCGACCTGATGATCTCGAGCGGCAGGGTCGTCCACGCTCGTGCGCCCGGTCCGTAGACGTCGCCGGGCCGGACGATCGCGCACTCGACCTCGCCTGCCGCATGAGCCTGGAGAACGACCTGCTCGCTGGCGATCTTGGTGTCGACGTACGGGTTGCCGTCGGGCCGGACCGGGTGGTGCTCGTCGACGCCGTCGGGAAAGCCGAGGTCCGAGAAGGCGCGCACCGAGGAGATGTGGACGAAGCGCCTTGCCCCGGCGCTGGCAGCGGCGTCGAGCACGTTGCGCGTGCCGAGCACGTTGGCGCGCCAGCTCTCGTTCATGTCGTAGGCGTTCGAGACGATCGCCGCCGTGTGGATGACGACGTCCGCGCTGGCGAGCGCCGCCTGCCACTGGCCTGGCTCCGACACATCGCCGGCGACGATTGCGCGCTCTGGATCGGCGCCGAAGTCCACGCCCGCGACCTCGTCCCCCTGGGCGCGGAACCGCTCTGCCACGGCGCGGCCGATGAACCCTCCAGCGCCGGTGACGAAGACCTTCATGCGGGAGTGGAGCCGAGGGGGCTCAAACCTCAGACGACGCGTGGCTCGTACCGCAGGGCCACCGCGCCTGAGCCGAACTCGTGTCGGCCGATGAGCTGCAGATCGACGTACTTCGACAGCCCTTCGAACAGCCACGGCCCGTGGCCCGCCAGCCGGGGGTGCACGACGAACTCGTACTCGTCGATCAGCCCTCGCTCCGCCAACGCCCGCGGGAGCATCACGCCGCCGACGTAGAGCGCGTTGCCGGGCTGCTGCTTCAGCTCTTGGACGGCGTCCGCGGGATCCCCACGCACGAGCTCGGCATTCCAATCGACCTGGTCGAGCGTGCTCGACACGACGTACTTCTTCGCCGCGTCGATCGTCCGTCCGAAGGGCGCCATCCAGTCCGGCATCTCCGGCGCGTTCTCCGACGGTCGCCAGGCGGACTCCATCATCTCGTACGTCACCCGGCCGAGAATGATCGCGTCGGCCTGCTCGATGGTCTCCGTCGCGTGACGGTGCGTCTCCTCATCAGGGGAGCCTGCCCGGTGGTCGCAACAGCCGTCCAGCGTGATGTTGATCGAGTACCGGAGCGGTCGCATAGAGCGATCCTACTTCCCGGGTTCCGCTCCGATGGAGCTGAGGGGACTCGAACCCCTGACCTCTGCCATGCGAAGGCCCCTTCGGGGGTAACGGCGTCCGCCTCTTTTCTGGCTCTACAGAGCGGAAAATCGGCTCATCCATGCGCCGCGAGCGGGGTCTGAGACGACCGCGCATTGCTTTGCATTACCGGCGATTCTAGGGGGTTTTGCCACGGGTTTTGCCACCAAGCGCCGAAGTCGGCTCGGCCCGCCAACTCGTCGGTGTGTCGCGGGGCATTGACGACCCCACTCGCCGCCCTACCTAGCCTGCCGTTGACCGATCTCGCCTTAGGCGTGACTAGCTGGGATCAGGACGCAGCACGCTTCAAGCTGGTGAACTCAAACTTCCTGAACGCCGGCTTGGCCCTCGTCGCGCCCCGCATAGGCGTAGCCAGGACTGCGGCGATGACCCGCTGGTTCCACAAGCCGTCCTCCTCGACCTGAAGTCTCGCCTCGTCCGAGTACGGACCCTCAACCACCCGCTTGCGTCCGTCTAGCTCAGGCGGCAGGCGCTCCCGGTCCAGAACGACGCGAAAGCGCTCCTCCTCGCTATCGGTCCGCGTCAAGGTACCGACGATTGTCAGCTCAATGGGCTTTAGCGGCTTCTCCCGCTGACTCGCGGTAACAATGCGCTCTGCCGCAGACGCCTCAAGCTCAGCCCGCTTATCACCCGGCCCCGAAACCTTGAGCGTGCCGTCACGCTTCGCCACGCTCCGAGCAAGGCTGACATACGCATCGGCGACTCCCTGCCCGTAACGGCGAGCCTGCTGCAGCGCCTGCTCTGGTGCTTGGTTGTCGAGAAGTCGCACAGCAGCATTCGCCGCAACCACGGACGTTGGTATCAGG
>CBFGZN010000053.1:0-12785 GCA_965653255.1 uncultured Solirubrobacterales bacterium
CGAACGACAACGTGTAGAAAGCGCGGTTGCCGTCCTGGCTAATCTGGTACGACTGTGACGGCGAGCCGAAGTAGTCCTGAACGTAGGCATTAGTCGTCTTCTCTACGGGTGAGACCAACTCGACCCCGCGGGACGGAAGTCCTGAAGCCCGCGTCGTGAAGCTCTTCGGCGACGTGATCGTGCTCGCCGTCAAGTTAGAGCTGACCAGTCGGTAGAAGTAGGTCGTGCTGGGTTCGAGACCCGTCAGCACGCCAGCGGCGAGCTTGTTGACAGACCCGGCCCCCACCACGCCGTTCGGAGCAGGCACCCGATTGGTGAAGTTGGTCGGCGAAGTCCCCCACTCAAACCGATACTCCGTAGCGCTCGAGTTGGGATTGACATACCCAAAGAGGCGAGCCGAGCCCGTGCCGACCGAGTCGGCACCGACGCTCGCGACGGTCGGCGCGATGGCATCGGTGATGAACGAGCCCTCGGCTGAGGCGAGATCGGGATTGCCTAGGGTGCGGTTTGCCAGAATGCGGACTCGATACGCGGTATTGGGCAGCAGGCCGGTGACGATTGCCGACAAGTCTTGGACCGCGCCGACGGCGACGGTTCCGCTGCTGACGTTGGTCCATACGACGCCGTCTCGGGAGACCTGGAACCGATAGCTGGTTGCGAACCCGCCGACCGAGGAGTCGACGGTGCCGGTGACCGTCGCCGTGGTCGATCCGACGTCGCTCGCCGCGCCCACGCTCACGTCGACGTTGACGGGCGTGTCATCGGCGACGAACAGCCGGTGTCCTCCGGTTTGGGAGGTCACGTAGATGTCACCGGGCGCGGGCCCTACCGCGATGCCGCCCGACAGCAGACCCCAGTTCGCAAAGTGAGTGTCGGAAAGCGTGGGAGAGCCGGCGGGACTCGCGAGTTCGAAGACACCGATCGTCTCGTCGCGTGCGACCAAGAGATGGCCGGCATTGTCGATCGCAAGTCCCGTGGTCGCTGGAGGCGGCCGTCGCGGTGATGGTGTCTGGACGGAGTGCCTGCATGAGCAGCGTCGCAGGTGTCGACTGAGTCGTGTCGAAGCGCGGGACGCGATGGCTGGATGCGGAACCGTCTGAGGCGTAGAGCACGCCCGCGGCATCGACCACGAGATGCTGGGGTTGGGCCGCGTTGAACGCCCCGTTCTCATTCACGGGGCTGGAGTTGCCACCCGCCTTGCAGACCCCGGTTCCGGTCGACGCACAGATCTCGAAGCTGTTCGTGTCGATGTTGCCGCTCTGACCTGTCGCGACAACGTCCCACCCGAAAGCCCGCACGAAGTCGCCATCGGACTCGAACTCCTGCACCCTGCGGTTAGAGCCAACAAGTACGTTCCCGGCGTTGGGGTTGCCCGCCGGGACCACCGCCGGCCGCCCTATCGTGGCGGCGAACTGGCCGCCATTTCCACCCGCGGCGGCGGCCGTCTTACAATCGGCCGCCACGGTACATACCTCAAAGGTGGCGACGCCGCCAGTGGTGACGTCCCAGCCCCACGCACGGTCGAACGCGACGGGGTCGGATGCGACAGCAGGGAGGGTGAACTTCTGCACCCGTCGATTGCCCTGGTCGGTCACATAGACCGACCCGTCCACCTGATCGACAGCGATCCCCTGCGGAGCGTTGAACGCCCCGCCGACCTGAGTGGTCGTGACACCAGCCTTGCAGTCGGCAGCGACGGTGCAGGTCTCCATCGTCGTACCGCCCGCCGGCAGGCTCACGTCGGCGCCCCACGCCCGGATGAAGTTTTCATCGGCATCGAACTGCTGGATGCGATGGTTCGCAGAGTCGACCACGAAGACGTCGCCAACCCCAGCGTTGCCCACCCCCGTCCTGTTGACCTCCACCCCAAGCGGCTGGTTGAACAGCCCGCCGGTAGTCCCGGACGCGGTCGAGCCAGCAACGACACGATCGATGTACTTCGTCGCATGCGCCGAAGACGCGCAGAAACCAAGCGCGACAAAGCAAACGGCAACGGCGGTAAAAGGCCCAAAGCTCCAGCCGCGAATCACGACACCGGAAAACGGCGCACCAGCCCCTCCAACAGAACGCGAGACGAAGAGCGCACGCAGGATCCCCAAAGCCAACCCACGGCTCCCCGTGGACTTGGCCAAAGACTGCCCTGCGCAAATGCCCCTCATCAAGCTGTTCCTCTCCTCGTCGCTCTTCCAGGTACGGCGAACTCCGAGTTCTCTGGCGATCTCCCTTTGCGGTGCCTTTCGGCAGACTTGAAGGTAGGCCTGGAAACTTGAAGTTTCTGAGATGCCTAACGTAAACCCGGAGGTATCTGGAAGTCAAGAGACATCCGTCGCGGGTCGGGATTTCCGCTCTGCAGAGCGGTTCTGCCAGGTACCGCCGGGGTACTGATGGCGGGGTGGCCTCAGGTCACGCGACCAACGGAGCTGTCCCGCGGAGCGGTGCGGCGTTAGCTTGTCGGGGCGATGCGCGCCCCACGAGATCCCGTTCGGCAGCGACGGCTGCTGGCGCTCGCGGCTGTCGCCTGCCTGGCTGTCACAGTGGGCATAGCGATCGGCGCCCTCGACCGGGACACCTCGGGCCAGCGCGAGGGCGCAGCGCCCGCCACCCCATCGCCCGCGCCCCGACTACCGCTCGCCCAAGCCGTCGGGCAGACGCTGGTGATGGCCTTCGACGGGACCTCGGCGCCCGCCTACGTTCGCCGCCGGCTGCGCAACGGCGAGGGCGCCGGGGTGATCCTGTTCGGCGGCAACGTGGCCGACGCCACGCAACTGCGACGGCTCGCGCGAACGATCCAGCGGGCCGCAGGCGGCGGGGCGCTGATCGCCACTGACCAGGAGGGCGGCGACATCCGCAACGTGCCGTTCGCCGGGCCGGCGACGGCACAGAGCGCGCAGAGCTCGCCTGAGGCCGCCGACGCGGCGGCGGCCGAGGCTGCGCGCGGCCTGCACGCCACGGGAATCAACGTCAACCTCGCCCCCGTCGCGGACGTCGAGCCGCTCAGCGGCGGCGGCGCGCTGCCGGGTCGCCTCTATCCCGGCTCGTCAGGAAAGGTCGCCGCCCTCACCACCGCAGCCCTCCGCGCGCACGCGCGAGAGGGAGTCGCCGCAACCGTCAAGCACTTCCCCGGCCTCGGGCGCGCGACGGTGAACACCGACGACGGGCCGGCGACGATCGACGCTTCCCGCGCCGAGCTGGAGGCCGACGACCTCGAGCCGTACCGCGCCGCTGTCGCCGCCAAGGCCCCGCTAGTGATGGCCGGCCACGCGCTCTACCCCGCCTTCGACCGCGAGCGCATCGCGTCCCAGTCTCCCGCCCTGCTCACAGACGTCCTGCGCGGCCAGCTCGGCTTCCGCGGCGTGACGATCACCGACTCGATCGAGGCCCAGGCAGTGCTTGACCGCTCCGATGTCGCCACCGCCGCCATCCGCTCGATCGCCGCCGGCGCGGACATCGTCCTGATGACCGGCTCCGGAAGCTGGAACCTCGTCTACCCGCGCCTGCTGTGGCGGGCCCGCCGCGACCCCGAATTCGCCGCTCATGTGCGACAGAGGGCTCAGCGCGTACTGGCGCTCAAACGAAGACTCGGACTGCGCGCGGCCGCCGGCTGAACCTCGCCTACGCCACCAGCGGCCGCTAGAACCCGACGATGCCGCGCCATCGGGCGATGCCACCGGCCTTGACAGCCGCGGCGTACAAGGCGCCCCTGCCTTGCGCCCGGAACTCGCGCGGCGACGGCCACTCGGACCGTCCAGCCAGGAAGGCCCTGAGCTCTCGCTCGATCGCCGCGTCGGTCCATTTCGTGGGACGCCCGCGCCGATTCCCCCCACCCACTGCCGCGATCGCTCCGCGCAACACATAGCGCGTGCCCGAGCCAGCGCCGCGGATCGCGAGGACGCCGTGTCGCACAAGAGCACGCAGATCGTCACCGGCAGCCGTGCGCCCGACACCGGCCGCCTGCTCGTACTCCCTGCGCGAGAACTCGCGCCGGCCCTGAATCCGCAGAGCGGTCAGCGCCCGCTCCTGACCCGCGGACAAGCGCAGCTGGCCAGCGCCGCCGCCCGGGATCAACGCGCTCAGGTCCGTCACCGTGGTCGCGACACGTTCGTACTCCTCCGCTAGTCCGCGCAGGAAGTACTCCAGCCAGAAGTTCATGCTGTAGGTGCGCTCGCGAACCGACCTCAGCGCACCGTAGTAGGCCGATCGATCCTCAGCGTAGTAGCGCTCGAAGGAGAGCATCCGTCCGGGAAGCACGCCCGATCGCATCAAGAGAGCCGCCTGGAAGAGCCGCGCGACACGCCCGTTGCCGTCGGCGAATGGATGCACGTCGGTGATCCCGTAGTGCGCCACGCCCGCGACCACGAACGGGGGGTCTCCCCCGTCGAGCTTGCGATTCAGCCATTCGAACATTCCCGCCATCCGCGGCGCGACCTCGGGTTGAGGGGGCCCCTCGTGCATGACCTGGTTCGTGAGGCGGTCGACCACGAGCGCGCGACCGTCGTGCCACTCGCCCTCGTGATGTGGCTTGAAGTGTGGATCGTCCTCACGTCCGAGTCCACGCGTCGTCGTCGCGTGGAGCTCTTTGAGGAACTCCGTAGTGAGCTCGAGGGTCCCGCTGTCGATCCGCTCGTCGATCAGGTCCAACGCATCCACGTAGTTGACGAGCTCGACCTTGGCCGTGCTGTCGGCCGCCAGCTGCCCACGGGCCGCCCGCTCGGCCTCGATCACGGGTAGCTCATTGCCCTCGATCAGGTTCGAGTAGTGGATCGTTCCCACGCGCGCCGAGGACCGCAGTTGATCCGCGACCGCGGGCAGGACGCGAGCTCCCCTGATCGTGCCGAGCGCCATCGAGATCCGCATCAGCTCTTTGGAGGCTTCCGGCGTGTAGCGATGGTAGTTCGCGAGGAACTCAATCTCTGTCTCGGAAGGCATCTATCCCCAGGTACTACCGCTTAGGAGCAAAACCAAAAATGCTTTTTTGCAGGATACTTTTGTATATCTACCGCTGAAGCCGATAAAAATCAACCGCAAGAAGACAATCCCCCCGCAAGCCCTGATTCGACCGCTGAGGAGCAAAAAGAAACTCCCATTTTGCAGGAAGATCTTCCCTTCTCTACCGCGTGAGACGATAAATCAGCCCAGGGTATAGCGTTGTTCGCATGGCACTGGATGCAGACGCAATCGTGGTGGGCGGTGGGCTGGCCGGGCTGGTCGCGACCGCGGAGCTGGCCGACACCGGCAAGAAGGTGATCCTGCTCGACCAGGAGAACGAGGCGAACCTCGGCGGGCAGGCATTCTGGTCGCTCGGCGGGCTGATGTTCGTCGACAGCCCCGAGCAGCGGCGGATGCGGGTCAAGGACTCATATGAGCTCGCACTGCAGGACTGGCTGGGCACCGCAGCATTCGACCGGCCAGAAGACGAGTGGCCGCGCAGGTGGGCCGAGGCCTACGTCGAGTTCTGCGCTGGCGAGAAGCGACCGTGGCTGCACGAGATGGGGATGCGCTGGCTGCCGAACCCCGGCTGGCCGGAGCGGGGCGGCTACCTCGCCGACGGCCACGGCAACTCGGTGCCGCGCTTCCACATCACGTGGGGGACCGGACCGGGCGTGGTGGCGCCGTTCGAGCGGCGGGTGCGCGAGGCGGTCGCCAAGGGGCTGGTCGAGTTGCGCTTCCGCCACCGTGTCGACGAGCTCGCGGTCGGCGGAGGTACGGTCCACGGGGTGCGCGGAGCCGTGCTCGCGCCGAGCGACACGGCGCGTGGTGTCGCGTCGAACCGCGACGTCACCGGCGAGTTCGAGCTCTACGCGCAGGCGGTGATCGTCACCAGCGGCGGCATCGGCGGCAACCACGGCCTGGTCCGCGAGAAGTGGCCGCGCGACCGGCTCGGCGAGCCGCCGGTGCACATGATCTCCGGCGTCCCCGCCCACGTCGACGGCCGCATGCTGGAGATCGCGCGCAACGCCGGTGCCAACGAGATCAACGCCGACCGGATGTGGCACTACGTCGAGGGGCTCCACAACTGGCACCCGATCTGGCCGAAGCACGCGATCCGGATCATCCCCGGGCCGTCGTCACTGTGGTTCGACGCGCGCGGCAGGCGCTTGCCCGGCCCGCTCTACCCCGGCTTCGACACGCTCGGCACGCTGCACCACATCCAGCGCACCGGCCACGACTACACCTGGTTCGTGTTGACCCAGAAGATCATCGAGAAGGAGTTCGCGCTGTCGGGGTCGGAGCAGAACCCGGACACGACGTCGAAGAGCGTGCGGGCAGTGCTGAAGGAGCGGCTGGGCAGCGGGCCGCCGAGCCCGGTGCAGGCGTTCATGGACCACGGCCAGGACTTCATCGTCGAGCGCGACCTGGCGAGCCTCGTCCGCCGGATGAACGAGCTGACCGGCGACGACCTGATCGACCTCGGCGAGTTGCGCGAGCAGATCGTCGCGCGCGACCGCGAGCTCGCCAACCCCTCCGCCAAGGACGGCCAGGTGACGGCGATCCACGGGGCGCGGGCGTACTTCGCCGACAAGGTGACCCGTGTCGCCGCCCCGCACGAGATCCTCGACCCGAAGGCCGGGCCGCTGATCGCAGTGCGCCTGTCGATCCTCACGCGCAAGTCGCTCGGCGGCCTGCAGACCGACCTCGACGCACGCGCGCTGCGCCCCGACGGTGACCCACTCCCCGGCCTCTACGCCGCCGGCGAGGTCGCCGGCTTCGGCGGCGGCGGCGTCCACGGCTACCGCTCGCTCGAGGGAACGTTCCTCGGCGGCTGCCTGTTCTCGGGGCGAACCGCGGGTCGTGCGGCGGCGGCAGCGATAGCCTGACTACCGCTTTTGCGCGCTTCTCGGTACCGCTTTGCGCAGATCTAACTGCGTACGTCGCCCCCTCTTGGGTAAGGACCCATAAAGGAGGTCGTCATGAAGATCTTGGTAGCCGGCGCGACTGGAGCGCTGGGGAGGGTGCTGGTTCCGAAGCTCGTCGAGCGTGGGCATGAGGTCGCGGGCATGACGCGGAGCGAGTCGAAGCAGGAGCGGGTGCGCGGGCTTGGGGCGCGGCCGGTCGCGGCGGACGCGCTCGACGGACGCGCCGTCGCGCAGGCGGTCGGGGAGGCCGAGCCGGAGGTGGTCGTCCACCAGCTGACGGCGCTGGCGGGTGGGATCGACATCCGCAAGCTCGAGCGGTCGTTCGAGCTGACCAACCGGCTGCGCACCGATGGCACCGACCACCTGCTCGCGGCCGCCCGCGCGGTGGGCGCGCGCCGCTTCGTCGCCCAGAGCTACGCCGGCTGGCCGTTCGCGCGGAGCAGCGGGCCGCTCAAGTCGGAGACCGATCCGCTCGACGGCGATCCGCCGTCGCAGATGCGCACCACTCTCGCGGCGATCCACCATCTCGAGGACGCGGTCACGAGCGCCGACGGGATCGAGGGCATCGTCCTGCGCTACGGCGGCTTCTACGGGCCGGGCACCTCGCTCGCCGTCGACCCCGACGGCGAGCAGGTCGCCGCGCTGCGCGCGCGCAAGGTGCCGGTCGTCGGCGACGGCGGCGGGGTCTGGTCGTTCGTCCACGTCGAGGATGCCGCCGAGGCAACCGCGCTGGCGATCGAGCGCGGCGCGCCCGGCATCTACAACGTCGTCGACGACTCCCCCGCGCCCGTGAGCGAGTGGGCGCCGGCCGCGGCGCGCGCGCTCGGCGCCAAGCCGCCGCGACGGGTCCCGAGGTGGCTCGGCAGGCTCGTGGCCGGCGAGGCGGCCGTCGTGATGATGACCGAGAGCCGCGGCGCCTCGAACGCCAAAGCCAAGCGCGAGCTCGGCTGGCAGCCGCGTCACACGAGCCTGTGGGAGAGCTTGACCGCCGGGTAGCGTCCGCCCGCACGGCGCTGATCATGGCCAGCCTCGGCCTGGCGCTGACGCCGGCGGACTTCCGGCGGGTGCTGACCTCCCCGCGCAGCGTTGGAATCGGGATGCTGAACCTGGCGCTGATCTCGCCGCTGCTGGCGTTCGCGATGGCGGAGCTGTTCGACCTGCCCCCCGAGCTGGCGGTTGGACTGGTGCTGCTGGGCGCGTCGCCCGGCGGGACGATGGCGAACATGCTCACCCATCTGGCGCGCGGCGAGACGGCGCTGTCGGTGACGATGACGGCGATCAGCAGCGTCTGCTCGGTGATCACCGTGCCGCTGTTCCTAGCGCTGGCGACTGCGCACTTCGGCGCCGACGACATCGGCGACGTGTCGATGCTCGGCGTCGTCGCCAAGGTCTTCGCGATCACGATCGTGCCGGTGTCGTTCGGCATGTGGCTGCGCGCCCGCTGGCCGGAGCGGGTGGCGGTCGCCTACCCGCGCGTGCGGGCGATCTCGCTGTCGCTGTTCGTGTTGGTGGTGGTCGGCGCGATCGCCAGCGAGTACGAGGTCCACAACTCGACGCTGGCGATCGCCGTCGGCGCCTCGCTCGCCGACGAGCTCTCGATCCCCGCAGCGGTCTACAGCACCTTCATGTTCGTCACCGGCGGTCTGTTCGCCTGGGCGATGAGCCGGCGCAACGCCGGTGCTCCGATCGCCGCGGTCGAGCCCGCCCAGACCTAGGTCAGCCGCCGCGTGGCGCGTAGCGGTGGTGGAAGGCGAGCGTGTTGCCGGCCGGGTCTTCGAAGAAGGTCTGGTGGCAGACGCCGCTGTCGACGATCTCGCCCTTGAACTCGACGCCGCGCGACTCGAGCTCGGCGCGGGCGGCCGCGACGTCGTCGACACGGAACTCGATCGGGCTGTTGCTGGCGCGGAATTCGATCCCGAGCGCGGCGCAGTTGAGCAGGGCGAGCGTCACAGTGCCGGTCTCGAACTCGGCGCCGACGGGGTCCGCCCCCGGGCGCTGCCAGACGCTCGACGGCTCGAGGCCGAGCACGTCGGCGTAGAAGTCGCGCGACTCCTGCAGGTCCTTGGCGGGAATCGAGACGAAGTCGACACCGGTGACGAGAGAGGGTGTGGTGGCAGTCATAGGTCGCTCCTTGGTGGTCGTTCGCGCTAGCGCAGCTCTAGTAGTAGCGGCGCGTGATCCGATGGCTTGGTGCCCTTGCGGAAGTCGCGGTCGATGCCGCAGCTCTCGATCTTGGCGGCGAGCGGCGGCGAGACGAGGTGGGCGTCGATCCGCAGGCCCATCTTGCGGTGGAAGTGGCCCTGGCGGTAGTCCCACCAGGTGAAGCCCTGCTCGTCGGGGTGGAGCTCGCGGAAGGCGTCGACCGTGCCGGCATCGAGCAGGGCTTGGAAGCGCTCGCGCTCCGGCGGCGTGACGTGCGTGGCGCCGACGAACGCCGCCGGGTCGTAGACGTCGAGGTCGGTCGGGCAGACGTTGAAGTCGCCGGCGACGACCAGTGGCTCGCCCGACAGCTCGGCGATCCGCCGGGCCATCGCGTCGATGAAGCGGAGCTTGTCATCGTAGGTGGGCGTGTCGGGCTCGCGGCCGTTCGGGACGTAGACCGAGACCACCCGGACGCCGTCGACGGTCGCCTCGATCCAGCGCGCCTTGTTGACCATGAACGGCAGCTCGGTGACCACGATGCCGGCGTTGTGCGCAGCGGCTTCGCCCAGGCCCCGCAGCTTGGCGAGGTGCTGCACGGCGCGCCGCGCTTCGCCGGCTCGCCCGGCAGTCCTACCGCGACGTCGCCCGGCTCCTCGCGCGCGAGGATCGCCACCCCGGCCCAGCGGCCGCCGCTGTGGTGGACCGCCTGGTAGCCGGCAGCCTCGAGCTCGAGCGCCGGGAACGCGTCCGGCGCGCACTTCGTCTCCTGCAGCAGGACGACGTCGGGCGCGTGCTGTTCCAGCAGCTCCAACACGCGCGGCAGCCGCACCTTGAGCGAGTTGACGTTCCACGAGACGAGCTTCACGACCCGCACCATATTTCGCTTCGATGTGCTTGCCCGGCCCACGTCCTTGTGATCTGATGCCCGGATGATCCGACTCGCGCTCGCCGCCCTCATCGCCCTGTCCCTGGCCGTCCCCGGTATCGCCACCGGACAAAGTGGTGACTCAGCAGGTGAACATCAGGCGACGGTCGCCAAGAAAAAGAAGAAGGCGAGCTGTAAGAAGGGCTACGTCCGCAAGCAGGTCAAGGTCACCAAGGGCCCGAAGAAGGGCAAGCGCGTCTCGAAGTGCGTCAAGAAGAAGGGCGGCAAGAAGAAGCCCGCAGCGCCGCTGGTTCCCGACGACCCGAACAGCGGCGGCGTCTACGTCGGCGGCTCGGGCCCGACCGAGCTGAAGATCCTCGTCGGCTACGGCGATGGCAACGGCGTCTCGCTGCGGTTGACGATGCCCGCTGGCTCGATGCAGTGCGACTCGTTCGGCAACCCGGGCGAAAAGGTCCCGAGCGACCAGGACGTCCGGACGTCCTACGAGGGCAGGGTCGACCGCAAGACCGGCGCCTTCAGCGGCTCCGACGGCTCAGGCGCGTTCTCGCGCTCGATGTCCGGCAACTTCCTCCCCGGCAAGCGGATCAAGGCACAGGTCACGTTGACGAACATCCAGCAGGGCCACAGCGCCGGCGGAGCGTGCAGCGGCACCGCGACACGCGACGTCACCTACAAGCCGGGCGTCGCCGGCACGTTCAGCACTCCGTAGCGGCCGTCAACGCCGGTCCAGGACGAGCTGGACAGCGGCGACGAGACCGAACAGCGCGCCGGTGACGATGTGGAAGATGCCATCGGTCTCGTTGTTCGGAAAGGTGAAGACGCCGGCCGGCTCGCTCGACAGCAGCGCCCAGATACCGGTGACGACGAGCGCGACCGCGACGTAGATCGCGTAGCCGAGCGCCCACTTCGGCCGCAGCGCGAAGAAGAACGCCGGTAGGAACAGCAGGAAGCCGGAGGCCGCGTGGACGCCGTTGAAGTCGACCCACAGCACCTGCTCGGTCGGCGCGTCGCCGCCGAACGAGAAGCTCGGCTCGGCGATCAGCCCCGCGGTCGCCCAGGCGAGCTGCAGGATCGCCAGCACGACGATCGCCTTCTGCGCGAACGTCCAGCGCTCACGCTGCGCTACTGCGGCGGCCTCCATACCTGGGGTTGCATTCCAGCACACGTTGCGCGAGGGTCATGGCATGAACGCTCGACGCCCGTCTCCAGCCATGGTCCTTGCGGTACTCGCGCTGGTCGCCGCGCTGACGGCGCCCGCTTGGGCCGCCCCGGTGAAGAAGCTGATCACCGGCAAGCAGATCGCGCGCAATGCGATCACCTCGCCCAAGGTCAAGAACCGCTCGCTGCTCGCGAAGGACTTCAAGCGCGGCCAGCTCCCACGCGGGCCGCGCGGTGCCGTCGGACCGACCGGACCGCAGGGCGTTCCGGGGCCGTCGCTCACCGGCGGGGCGTACGACAACAGCGGGACGATCGGGCCGATCGCCGGCAGCATGACCGACCTCGCCGCGGCGGAGACCACAACCGGCCAGCTCGTCCTTCCGTGGCAGGGGCGGATAACGGCCACCGGCTTCGCCGACGTCGTCAACGCGACCTCCGGGCCAGCCGTGGTCACGCGGACGCGCTGCAACCTGTTCATCAGCGACGGCACAGGCCCCGACAACGGGCTGACCACGTTCAGCCCGAATGCGTTCGGCGACACCCCGGCCACCAACAACTACCACGTGGCGATCCCACTGACGGGATGGGTCGTGAAGCCGCCCGGCACCTACAACATCGCCGTCCGCTGCGCGGTCGTCACCGGCGTCACGGTGAGCCACACAGCCTCGCTGAACTACACGGCTGTGCCGAGCCCCTGAGGACTCAGCCGCCGAAGCCCCAGCGGGCGCGGCGGCTGGAGCCGAAGTGGTCCTTCTCGGCGACGAGGTCGGCGGAGGGGGCATTGAAGACGCCCGTCTTGGAGGGGCCTGAGAGGAAGTCGATGTCGACGCGACCGACGCGGCCCTTGCCGAACTCGATGTAGCAGGAGCCGCGCCCGTCGTAGGGGCCGGGACGGTCGCCGTCGGCCCACTCGGCGATCAGGTTGCGGGCGACGACACGGGCGGCGCCCTCGGCGAAGACGCCGGCCTTCGGGACGCCGGCGGTCGCGACGTCGCCGACCGCATAGACGCCCGGGAAGCGCGTTTGGAGCGTGGCCGAGTCGACCGGCACGTAGCCGTTCTCGGTCATGCCGGCGTCGATCACGACGTCTGGGGCGCGGTGCTTGGGCACGCCGAGGAAGAGGTCGTAGGGCAGCTCGCTGCCATCGTCGAGCAGGGCGACCTTGCGGGCGGGGTCGAGCGAGCCGACGCGGCGACCGCCAACGAACTCGATGTCGCGCTCGGCGAACTCCGCAAGCAGCGCCGCGGAGGTCTCGGGCGACGGCGGCACCGGCGTACCGAGCGGCAGCACGAAGGTGATCCGGCAGTCGTCGCGGACACCGCGCGCGACCAGCTCGTCGTGCAGCAGCAGCGCGCACTCGCTCGGCGCGGGCGGGCACTTGAACGGCGCGTCGGCGACGCCGATCACGACGTTGCCGGAGGAAAACGCCGGGACGATCTCGGCGAGCCGCTCGGCGCCCGCCACGGAGTAGAACTCGTTGCCGCCCTCGGCGAGTGCGGGCGTCGCGGCGACGTCGTAGTCAGCCCCGAGCGCGACGACGAGCACGTCGGCCTCGTGGACACCCGCGTCGGTGGTGACGCGCCGTGCCTCGGGATCGATCGCGGTGACGGTCTCCTGGAGGAAGGTCACCCCCGGCTTCGCGATGTCGCGGTAGCGCATCCGCACGGCGTCCGGGGTCGTCCGGCGGAACATCGCGTCGAGCGTCGAGAGGCCGAAGACGAACGTGTCGGTCTTGTCGATCAGGG
>CBFGZN010000054.1:0-12737 GCA_965653255.1 uncultured Solirubrobacterales bacterium
TGGTGCACAAGCTGACGGGGCGGCATGCGACGGACTACTCGAATGCGTCGCGGACGATGGTGTTCGACATCGCGCGGTTGGAGTGGGACGCCGAGCTGTGCGACCTGCTTGGGATACCGATCGAGACTCTCCCGGAGCCGTGTCCGAGCGCGCACGTCTATGGCACGACGTCGGAGTTCGGTGGGTCGGTGCCGGTCGCGGGGATCGCGGGCGATCAGCAGGCGGCGCTGTACGGGCAGGGCTGCCACGCGCCCGGGCTCGGCAAGAACACCTATGGCACGGGGAGCTCCGTGTTGCTCAATGCCGGCGAGAAGCCGCCCGCCCCTGAGGAGGGGCTGCTGACTACGGTCGCCTGGGGAGTCGAGGGCCGCGTCGACTACGCGCTCGAGGCAGCGATCTTCGTCACCGGCGCCGCCGTCCAGTGGCTGCGCGACGGGCTCGGGATCATCCGCACCGCCGCCGAGACCGAGGAGCTCGCGCGCTCGCTCGACGGCAACGACGGCGTCTACCTCGTGCCGGCGTTCACCGGCCTCGGTTCGCCGCACTGGGACCCCTATGCGCGCGGGACGATCGTCGGGCTGACACGCGGGACCGGGCGCGCCCATCTCGCGCGCGCCACGCTCGAGGCGATCGCCTACCAGACAGTCGACGCAGTGCGCGCGATGGAGGCCGCCTCCGGGATCGAGTTCGCCGAGCTGAAGGCCGACGGCGGCGCGGTCCACAACTCGTGGCTGATGCCCTTCCAGGCCGACGTGCTCGGCGTTCCGGTGGTCGTGCCCGAGGTCTCGGAGACGACGGCGCTCGGCGCCGCGTATCTTGCCGGCGTGGCCACCGGCACCTGGAGCGAGACGGACGTGCGCGGACTGTGGCGCGAGGCCGCGCGCTACGAGCCGCGGATGCCGGCGGCTCAGCGTGACGAGCTGCTCGCCGGATGGCGCCGCGCGCTCGACCGCTCACGGGGATGGGCAGGCGCCTGATGGCCGATCTCAAGATCAAGGAGCAGGTCTACAAGGACCCGCGCCCCAAGGAAGACTTCGACCACTTCCACGCGCGTACGCGCGGCCACCGGCCGACCTGGGTCTACGAGGCCGTGCGCGTCGTCCTGACGCCCTACCTGCTCGGCTTCTTCCGCACGCGCGCCTTCGACACGACCAACGTCCCCGCCGACGGCCCGTGCATCCTCGCGCCGAACCACTTCTCGTTCCTCGACCACTTCTTCCTCGCCGTCTACCTGCGCCGCAAGGTGCACTTCATGGCGAAGTCGCAGCTGTTCACCTTCCCGCTCTGGCTGATCTACAAGTACGGCGGCGTGTTCCCGGTCCGGCGCGGCCACCACGACGAGGAAGCTTTCGTCACCGCGCAGGCGATCCTCGCGCGCGGCGACATCGTCGTGATGTACCTCGAGGGCGGCCGCTCGCGCAGCGGGGAGCTCGGCACGCCGCGGCCCGGCGTCGGGAAGCTCGCGCTGGAGACCGGCGTCCCGGTCGTCCCGGTAGCGATCATCGGCTCGGAGAAGACGCGCAATTGGAAGCGCGGCCAGTTCCCGAAGGTCAGCGTCCGCTTCGGTGAGCCGGTCCGCTTCGACCAGCTGGACGAGGAGCCGACGCGCGAGCAGGCGCAGTACGCCTCCGAGCAGGTCTTCGAGCGCATCCGCGGGCTCTGGGCCGACGCGCGCAAGCTCGGCAGGTAGCGGGCGACCGGCCAGGCGCCCCGGGGGTCCGGGGGCGTGAGCCCCCGGTTCTACTCACTGATAAACGGCGTCGAGTCGGCGCCAGGCGTCCATGTCGTGGCCGGTGATCACGAGCGTGTCGGGGTTCTGCTCGATGTAGAGCTGGACCTCGCGCAGCGAGCGGCGGAAGCGGTGCTCGTCGTCCATCTTGTAGGGCAGCGCGGTCTCGTCGATCGTGCGCCGCGAGTAGGCCGCGTCGGCGGTCAGCAGCACGTCGCGTTCGGCGAGCCGCAGGATCACCGAGCAGTGGCCGGCGGTGTGGCCGGGTGTGAAGACGATCCGCACGCTGCCGTCGCCGAACAGGTCGAGCGAGCGGCCGAAGCTGGCGAACGAGTCGGCGGCGTCGCTCTCGAAGTCGAGCAGCCGGTAGTCGAAGGCGTGATCGAACTGGCGCTTGATGTAGCCGTCGGTCGCGCCGCCCTCGGCGGCGGCCGTCCACTCGGCCGAGCTGACGACGAACGTGGCGTCGGGGAACTGGGCGATCCCGCTTGCGTGGTCGGCGTGCAGATGAGTCAGCACCACCGTCCCGATCGAGTCCGGGTCGAAGCCGCGTTCGCGCAGCTGGCCGGGAACAGCCTGGTCGGTGTCCATCCGCAGGTCCTTGAAGATGAGTCCGCCGAGTCGACCCATTCCCTGGCGCGGGTCGACTGCAACCGCCGCATGGAAGCCGGTATCGATCAGCACCAGTCCGGCACCGGGATGCTCGACGAGAAACGACTGGACCGGAATCTCGGGCCAGTCGTCCTGCGACGTCCCGACGCCGAGGGCGCGCAGCGGCGCGAGCCGGCCCTCGCTGCGGTGCATCATCGCCGGCGGCGCGATCATCCGCGCGCACAGCAGCGGATGGAGCCGGACCGTCGCCCCCTCGCGCCCGCCGGGCAGCGGCAGCTGCGCCGGCCGTGGCTCTGCCGCCGTGGCCATCGGGGCAATCTACCGCTGCGGGTAGTCTGCGCGCGCGATGTCCTCGGAGATCTTCAAGCCGGATCTGCTCGCCGGCCGGGTCGCGTTGATCAGCGGCGGCGGCTCCGGCCTCGGACGCCGCAGCGCGATCGAGCTGGCGGCGCTCGGTGCCCAGGTCGTCGTCTGCGGTCGCCGCGCGGAGCCGCTCGAGGAGACGGTCGCGCTCTGCGCCGCTGGCCGCTGTGCCGCTCAGGTCTGCGACATCCGCGAGGAGGATCAGGTCGACGCGCTCGTCGACGCGGTGCTCGCCGAGCACGGCAAGATCGACCTGCTCGTCAACAACGCCGGCGGCCAGTTCCTAACTCCGGCCGAGGACATCACGCCGAAGGGCTTCCGCACGGTGATCCGGCTCAACGTCGAGGGCACCTGGCTGATGACCCACGCCGTGGCGACCAAGGCGATGATCCCGAGCGGCGCGGGCGGCAAGATCGTCAACGTCACGATCTCGCCGCACAACGGCCTGCCGGGGATGGCCCACTCCTCCGCCGCGCGCGCCGCGGTCGAGAACCTGACGCGCGTGCTGTCGATCGAGTGGTCGCGCTATGGGATCAAGCTCAACTCGATCGCCGCCGGCCAGTTCGGCACCGAGACGCTGCGCACCAAGTATCCGCAGGCGGTCGTCGAGCATCTGGAGCAGACGATTCCCGCCGGGCGGCTGGGGACCGAGGAGGAGTTCGCCTGGGCGATCGCCTATCTCGCCTCGCCCGCCGGCGACTTCTACTCCGGCTCGATCCTCACGATGGACGGCGCCCGCGACAACTGGTTCGGCCAGTGGCCCCCCGGCACGATCGCCGACGACTCCGGCAAGCCGCTCTCGGAGGAGCGTAAGAAAACTTCCTGACCTGCGAGCCCCGAGCCTGGCAAGGAAGCAGGCCCCCGCGGCGTGCCTCTGGCACGTGAGGGGGCCGATGACGCCGCCAGGCGACGGGGCGCAGCAGTCAGGATCAGGTCGTCATGCCGGTGAACTGTCCGCCGGTGACGTTGAGAACCTGTCCGTGGACGAAGTTCGACCACGGCGAGCAGAGGAAGAAGACGCCGCCGGCGGCCTCCTCCGGGGTGCCCGGGCGACCGAGCGGAATCAGCATCGTGCCCATCTGGCGCAACTGCTCGGGGATACCGAGCTGGATGTCCTTGCCGCCGGCGTGGATCGTCTCGGCGTTCTCCTTCGACGCGGTCAGGCGCGTCTCGATGAAGCCGAAGGCGACCGCGTTGACGTTGATCTTGAACTGACCCCACTCCTTGGCCAGCGTCTTGGTCAGGCCGACGACGCCCGACTTGCCGGACGAGTAGTTCGCCTGGCCCGCGTTGCCCATCGTGCCCGAGACCGACGAGATGTTGACGACCTTGCGGAAGACCTCGCGACCCTCCTCTTTCTCCTGCTTGGCCGGCTCGCGCATGTGCGGCGCGGCGGCGCGCAGGACCTTGAACGGCACGACGTTGTGGATGTCGAGCATCGCCTGGAACTGCTCGTCGGACATCTTGTGGATCGGCCCGTCCCAGGTGTAGCCGGCGTTGTTGACGACGATGTCGAGCCCACCGAACGCCTCGACCGCGGTCTCGACGAGCTTGTCCGGTACGCCGTCCTTGGTCAGGTCGCCGGCGAAGGCGACGGTGTCACCCGCGATCTCGTTCGAGGCCTGCTCGGCGACGTCGCCGTCGAGATCATTGATCAGGACGCGCGCGCCCTGCGCGGCGAGCAGTTCCGCCGTCGCGCGGCCGATGCCGCGCGCCGATCCGGTGACGATCGCCGACTTCCCGTCCAGAACTCCCATGTCCACTCCCTTGCCGTTCGCGAGATCGGCGGGGATTCTTGCAGGGCGCTAGCGCGATGGCTCGCGGCGTCGTTGTAGAAAGTAGGAAGTGCCACTCCCTACTTTGGTACGGTGCGTTGCAGACCGCGCACCGCGAGCAGAGGGAGCACCACCGATGGCCACCGCCGAGTCCGTCCTCAAACCCGACTTCGGGTCCAAGCGCAAGCACTTCATCTTCGAGGAGCACCACGACCGGCTGCGCGAGTCGATTCGCGCGTTCGTCGACAAGGAGATGGCGCCGCACGTCGAGGAGTGGGAGGAGACGACTTTCCCCGACTCGATCATCCGGAGGATGGGCGAGCTCGGATTCCTCGGCCTGTCGATGCCCGAGCAGTACGGCGGCCAGGGCGGCGACTACTTCTGCAACCTCGTGCTAGCCGAGGAGCTGTCGCGCGCCGGCTCCGGCGGCACGACGATGGGCATCGCCGTCCACACCGACATGGCGATGCCGCCGATCCACCTGTTTGGCAGCGAGGAGCAGAAGCAGGAGTGGCTCGTCCCAGCGATCAAGGGCGAGAAGATCCTCTGCCTCGGCATCACCGAGCCCGACGCCGGCTCCGACGTCGCCGGTATCAAGACGCGCGCCGTGCGCGACGGCGACGACTACGTCATCAACGGATCGAAGACCTACATCACCAACGGCCACCGCGCCGACGTGATCGTGCTGGTCACCAAGACCGGCAACGCCGGCACCTACGACGACTTCACGCTCTTCCTCGTCCCGATGGACGCGCCCGGCGTGATTCGCGAGCAGCGGCTCGAGAAGCTCGGCATGCACGCCTCGGACACCGCGCTGCTCGCCTTCCAGGACGTCCGCGTCCCCGCGTCGGCGATGCTCGGCCAGGAGGGCAAAGGCTTCTACCACATCATGTGGGAGCTCCAGGGCGAGCGGCTGATCGGCGCCGCCGGCTGCGTTGCCGGCGCCCAGCGCTGCTTCGACAAGACGCTCGAGTACGCGCTCGAGCGCGAGGCGTTCGGCCGCCCGATCGGCAAGTTCCAGGCGATCCGTCACAAGTTCGCCGACATGGCGACGAAGATCGAGGCCGGGCGGCAGATGACCTATGTGACCGCCTGGCGGTTCGCCAACGGCGAGTACCCGGTGCGCGAGATCTCGATGGCGAAGCTGTTCACGGCGCAGATGGCGTGCGAGGTGACGGACGAGTGCCTGCAGATCCATGGTGGGGCGGGGTACATGCGGGAGTACGGGATCGAGCGGGCTTGGCGGGACATGCGGTTGAACCGGATTGGGGCGGGGAGTGACGAGATCATGCTTGACGTGATCGGGCGGTCCTACGGGCTTTAGTCGAGCGGGGTTGGGAGCCGGGGATATGGGATTTCCCCCGACGCTTGGGAATCGCTCTGGGGGAAACCCCATATCCCCGGCGCAGACGCCGCCGTTCACGGGTGAGCACGAGGCGCTGCGGGCATCGATCCGTGCGTTTGTAGAGCGGGAGCTGGCGCCGCACGCTGAGGAGTGGGAGCGGGAGCGGTGGTTCCCGAACGAGGTGTTCGAGAAGCTGGCGGCGGAGGGGCTGCTTGGGCTGAAGTACCCGAAGGAGTACGGCGGCGAGGGCGGCGACTACCTCGACGACGCGGTGCTGCTCGAGGAGCTGGCGCACGGTAATTCGGGCGGCGTGGCGGCGGGGGTCGGCGCGCACATCACGATCGCGACGCCGCCGATCTTCAAGTTCGGCAGTGAGGAGCAGAAGCAGCGCTTCCTGGTTCCGGCGATCCAGGGCGAGAAGATCGCGGCGCTCGGGATCACCGAGCCAGGGACCGGGTCCGACGTCGCGGGCATCCGCACGCACGCCAAGCGTGTCGACGGTGGGTGGGTCGTCAACGGCGCCAAGACCTTCATCACCGGCGGCGTCCGCGCCGACGTTGTCGTGACCGCCGTCAAGACGAGTCCGGAGGGCGGTCATGGCGGGCTGTCGTTCCTGCTGATCGAGAAGGGGATGGAGGGGTTCAGCGTCTCGAAGAAGCTCGAGAAGCTGGGCTGGCACGCCTCCGACACCGCCGAGCTGGCGTTCCAGGACGTCTTCGTCCCGGACGAGAACCTGCTCGGTGAGGAGAACAAGGGCTTCTACCTGATCATGGCCAACTTCCAGTGGGAGCGGATCGCGATGGCGCTCGGGGCGGTCGCCGCGATGCGGCTGCTGCTGGAGCAGTCGATTGACTACGCGCAGCGGCGCGAGCAGTTCGGCCGACCGATCGGCAAGCAGCAGGCGATCCGTCACAAGATCGCCCAGATGGCGGTCAAGCTCGAGGCCTCACGCGCTCTGACCTACCAATCGCTGCGGCTCTTCCACGACGGCCAGGACGCGATCCGCGAGGTGACGATGGCGAAGCTGCTCTCCCAGCGCGCCGCCTGCGAGGTCGCCGACGACGCGCTCCAGATCCACGGCGGCGCTGGCTACGTCGACGCGATCCCGGGCGTCTCCAGCTCGATCCAGCGCGCCGTCCGCGACCTCCGCCTCGGCCCGATCGGCGGCGGCACCGACGAGGTCATGAAGGAGATCCTAGGCCGGCAGCTGGGGCTGTAAGTCTTGGGCCTACTTGCCGGTTGCGCCGCCGCCGCGCGTCTCCGGAATGCCTACACCTGGTGGAGGAGGGGGGGGAGGCGGAGGCGGCTTCGAGCCGGTCGGCTGGTTTGAGATTGGCTGCATGAGCATCTCTAGCTTACCGCCAAGCCCAGAGCTAGAAACGCAATTTCGAGCAGTAGCGCAATGCCTGCGGCCTCGAAGGTCCTTGTGAGTCGTTGGACGGTCGGATGGTTGCGCTCACGGAACGTCTGAACCCAGTAGGCGAGGCGCCGGTGCATCTCGGTCTCGTCATCTCTGACCGCGTAGAGCGCTTCGTATGTTTCCGGGGCGTCGAGCGCGAAGATCAACCCGTCCTTCGGCAGGAGGACGTAGATGCTCAGCGCGACCGACAATCCGAATGCGAGTAGAGCCAGAATCACCCAGTCCGTTAGTCCATGGCGCGTGATCGCTTGCGCTCCCAAAAATGAGGCGATAAGCGATGACGCGGTCAGTAACGTGCCGGTCCTCGCGCGGAGTTCCGTCAGCGCCTGTTCTTGCTGGTCGAGCGCTTTCACGGCGAGTTCGTAGCTGGTCTTCTCGAGCAGAGACACGGACGACGACCCTACACAGCAGATCGGCTATCTCACTACGCCTGCTTTCGTGTGCGGGCGGAGGCTGAGAGACTGCGCCCATGACCGAGCGAGCCTTCGACGCGATCGTCCTCGGAGCTGGGCCGGCGGGGGAGGTGGCGGCCGGCCGGCTGGCCGACGGGGGGTTGTCGGTCGCGCTCGTCGAGCCGCACCTGGTTGGCGGTGAGTGCTCCTTCTACGCCTGCATGCCGTCGAAGGCGTTGCTGCGGCCGGGTGAGCTAATCGCCGAGGCGCGGCGGGTTTCAGGCGTCGCCGAGGCGGTGACCGGCGAGCTCGACGTCGCGGCGGTGCTGGCGCGCCGCGACGAGGTGATCCACGATCTCGACGACTCGGTCCAGCTGCCGTGGATCGAGGGCAAGGGGATCGAGCTGTTTCGCGGCGCGGGCCGGCTCGACGGCGAGCGGCGCGTGGTCGTCCGCGACGACGTCTTGACAGCCAACCGCGCGGTGGTCGTGGCGACGGGGAGTGCCGCCGCGCTGCCGCCGATCGACGGGCTGCGCGACGTCGACCCCTGGACCAACCGCGAGATCACGACCGCGAAGGCGGTTCCGGCGCGGTTGGCGATCCTCGGCGGCGGCGTCGTCAGCGTCGAGATGGCGCAGGCGTGGCGGACGCTCGGAGCCCAGGTCACGGTGATCGAGCGCGGCGACCGCTTGATCGAGCGCGAGGAGCCGTTCGCGAGCGAGCAGGTCGCCGAGTCGCTGCGCACTCAGGGCGTCGACGTCCGCGTCGGCGCCACCACGACGTCGGTTCGGGCCGAGGGTGACGAGGTCGTGCTCGAGCTCGAGGGCGACGCGCCGGTCAGGGTCGACGAGCTGCTCGTCGCCGCCGGACGCCGGCCGCGCACCGAGGGGATCGGCGTCGAGACCCTCGGCCTCGAGGCCGGCAAGCCGATCGAGGTCGACGACCGGCTGCGCGCGACCGGGGTCGCCGACGACTGGCTCTATGCGATCGGCGACGTCAACGGCCGCGTGTTGCTGACCCACATGGGCAAGTACCAGGCGCGCGCCGCGGCCGACACGATTCTCGGCAAGGACGCGGCCGCGACCGCCGACGGCCCGGTCTCACCGCGCGTGATCTTCACCGAGCCGCAGGTCGCCGCCGTCGGCCACACGCTCGCCTCAGCTCGCGACGCGGGCCTGAACGTACGGGCGGTCGACGTGCCGACCGAGGGCACCGCCGGTGGCAGCTTCGTCGGCAAGGACGCGGTCGGGACCTGCCGGATCGTCGTCGACGAGGACCGGCGCGTGATCGTCGGCGCGACCTTCACCGGTGTCGAGGTCGCGGAGACGATCCACGCCGCGACGATCGCTGTGGTCGGAGAGGTGCCGCTCGACCGTCTCTGGCACGCCGTGCCATCTTTCCCGACGCGCAGTGAGATCTGGCTGAACCTGCTCGAGGAATACGGGCTCTGAACAGAGGGAGAACTGGCTTGACCTTCGAGAAGATCCGGTACGAGGTCGACGACGAGAAGGTCGCGACGATCACCCTCGACGATCCCGACACGCGCAACGCGCTCGGCAACGAGATCCTCGGCGAGCTGATCGCGGCGTTCAACCAGGCGCGCGCCGACGAGAACGTGCGCTGCGTCGTGCTCACCTCGTCGCACGAGAAAGTCTTCTCGGCCGGCGGCAACCTCGCCGGCTTCGCGGCCGACGTGCCGCTCGTCCACAAGCACTTCGGCACCGAGCTGTTCCCGATCCTCTTCCGCACGATCGGCCAGCTCGGCAAGCCGACGATCTGCGCGGCAAACGGCCACGTGCTGGCGGGGTCGCTCGGCGTGGCGCTCGCCTGCGACCTGATCGTCGCCTCTGAGAAGGCGACCTTCGGCACGCCCGAGATCAACGTCGGCGTCTTCCCGTTCATGATCATGGCGCTGATCTACCGCAACATCGGGCGCAAGAAGACCAACGAGCTGCTGCTGCTCGGCGAGCGGATCGACGCCAACGAGGCGCTGCGGATCGGCCTCGTCAACAAGGTCGTGCCGGCGAAGGGCATGGAGTACGAGGTCCGGCTTTGGGCCGAGCAGCTGGCGCGCAAGTCGCCGGTGATGATGCGGCTCGGCAAGGACGCGATGTACCGTCAGCAGGACATGGCGTTCGACGACGCGCTCGAGTACCTGCACCACAACCTGACGCTGTCTTTCTCGACCGAGGACATCCAGGAGGGCGTCAAGGCGTTCTTTGAGAAGCGCGACCCCGAATGGCAGGGCCGGTGAGCGTCGCGCTCGTCGCGCTGCGCTGCCGGACGTCCGACCGGACGCCCGACGCGGTGCGCGGCGTCGACGAGCTGGCGCCGCTGATCGGCAAGCGGCTCGGGCGCGAGCCGCGCCAGATCGGCTCGCCCGGCGAGCCGCGCGACGCCAACTGGGAGGAGGACGTGCGCGACTCCCGCGGCTGCCTGCTCGAGGCCGGCGGTCAGGTCGACGACGCGCTGACCGCCGGCAAGCTGCCGGTGCTGCTCGCCGGCGAGTGCTCGATCGCGCTGACGACGCTGCCGACGGTGCTGCGCCACCGCCCCGACGCGGTGATCCTCTGGCTCGACGCCCACGGCGACTTCAACACGCCCGACACGACGATCAGCGGCAGTCTCAGCGGGATGTCGCTCGCCGGCGCCTGCGGGCACTGGAACGCCGGCTTGATCGCCGAGACGGTCCCCGAGGACCGCGTCGTGCTCGCCGGCGTGCGCGATCTCGACTCCGACGAGCGTAAGGCGCTCGAGCAGAGCGACGTCACGGTCGTCGGCGCGAGCCCGGTTGAGACGTTGGTCGCGGTCAAGAACGCGCTCGACGGCGCGCCGGTCTACATCCACCTCGATCTCGACGTGATCGACCCGGCGGTCTTCCCGGCGCGTGAGCCGGCGCCGAATGGACTCGCGCCGGAGAAGCTGTTCGACCTGATCGAGGCGGTGATGGCCGACTCCGAGCTGATCGGGGTCGAGGTCACGACCTTCGAGGCGCCCGAGGACGAGGAGGATCGCCAGGAGGCGGCCGCGATCGTCATGCGCGTCCTCGAGCCGCTGCTCGAGGCAGTCCCTGTGGAGGCGAGAGTCGATGACTGACGGTCTCTCCCTCACCGCGTGACGCAGGAACGTCTCCCACTTCCGGCAGCGCCGGTGCTCGTCGTCGGTCTTGGCCGCGCTGGTGAGGCAGCCGCGCGTGCATTCGTCGACCGGTTGGGTCCAGGATCCGTATACGCCAGCGACGACCAGGACAACCCGGAGACGCGGGCTGTTGCGGCCACGCTCGGCGAGCTCGGCGTGCAGGTGGCGCTTGGCGAGCGTCCGGCGGAGTGGCCGCGACCTGCTTCGGTCGTCAAGAGCCCGGGCATCCGCTCCGACGCGGCCTGCCTGCCGGAGGGGGTGCCGACCATTGATGAACTCGACCTCGGCTGGCGGCTGAGCCGCGAGCGTGTGGCGGCGATCACCGGGACCAACGGCAAGGGAACGACCGCGTGGCTGCTCGCCCAGACGATCGAGGGCAGCGGCACGCCGGCGGTGGTCTGTGGCAACTTCGAGCTCGGCCTGCCCTTCAGCGCGGCCAGCGTGGCGCCTGGTGGCGTGTTCGTAGTCGAAGCCTCGAGCTACCAGCTCGAGACGCCGGGAACGATGCTGCCCGAGGTCGCGGTGTTGACCAACCTCGGTAACGATCACCGTGACCGTCACGGCACGCGTGAGACCTACGGCCCGATCAAGCGGAGACTGTTCGTGCGGGGCGACCGCGCCGTGGGAACGGCGGTGCTCTGCGCTGACGATGACTTTGGACGCGAGCTGGCCGTCGAGCTACGTGAGCGCGGCACGCACGTCACGACTTTCGGCCGGGCCGTCGATGCCGACTACCGCATCGAGTCGCTGGGCTACGAGCTCGCGGCCGCCGAGCTGGTCGTAGCCGCGCCCGGCGGCAAGCTGCGGTTGCGGACGCGGCTACCGGGCGCTCACAACGCGCTCAACGCGATCGGCGCGCTGGCAGCCGCCGAGGCGCTAGGCGTCGAGCGTGCGGCGGCGATCGCCGCACTGGCCGAGGCGATCCCCGTGCCAGGTCGCTTCGAAGCGGTCGAGGCCGGACAGCCGTTCACGGCGATTGCCGACTTTGCCCACAACCCCGACGGCTACGCTGCCGTGCTGGGCACGGCGCGCGAGCTGACGCGCGGCAAGGTGCGCGTAGCGATTGGTGCGCGAGGCGGCATGGATCAGTTCAAGCGGCCGGCGATGGGCGAGGTCGCAGCCAGGCTCGCCGACCAGGTCTTCGTCACCAGCGGCGAGGACCGCGGTGAGTCGCGCGAGCTGCGCATCGAGCAACTGCTCGAGGGTGCTCGGCGCGGTGACGCTGAGGTGGTCGTCGAGCCCGACCGCCGCAGGGCGATCGCAAAGCTCGTCGCGGCGGCCGAACCGGGCGACGTCGTGCTGGTGCTCGGCCGCGGCGCCCAGACCGAGCCGCTGTGTGACGGCGGCGAGCCCTACGACGATCGCGAGGCGCTGTGCGCCGCGCTGCTCGCGCGGGCCTGACATGCAGCTCGCACTGGTCACCCGTGCGCTCGACGGCCTCGGCGGCAGCGAGAGCTACGCGATCACGGTGGCCGAACAGCTCGAGCGGACCGGCCACGGGATCACGCTCTGCGCCGGCGAGCTCGGCCGTGCCGGCGAGCTGGCGCGCGCCCGCGGCCTGCGCGTCGTCGACAGCCCCACCGCGCTGCCGCGCGACGTGGAGGCGGCGCTCGTGCAGGACGGTCCGAGCGCGGTCGCGCTCGCTGAGGCGCGGCCGGCGCTACCGCAAGTCTTCGTCGCTCACGCGCCGGGTATCGAGTTGCAGCTGCCGCCGCCGCTGGTGGGCTCGGTCGCCGCGATCGTCGCGATGAACGACCGTGTCGAGGAGCGGATGGTGTCGCTGCCGCTCGACGCCGAGATCGTCCGCCTGCGCCAGCCGATCGACGTGAAGCGCTTCCGGCCGCGTGGCGACATCGCAGCGCGACCACGGCGCGCGTTGGTGCTCAGCAACTATCTCTATGGAGATCGTGCCGATGCGATCGAGGCGGCCTGTGCTCGGCTGGGCATCGAGTGCGCGATCGCC
>CBFGZN010000055.1:0-12541 GCA_965653255.1 uncultured Solirubrobacterales bacterium
CCGCGGCCGGGAGGTCGTCCTCGTCGATGACGGGATCGCGACTGGCGTCACCACGATCGCCGCCGCCCGCATGCTGCGCGAGCGCGGCGCCACTCGCGTCATCACCGCCGTCCCCGTATGTCCCGCCACCGCCGTCAGCTACCTCCGAGACCAGCTCGGCGAGCTCATCTGCCTCTCCACCCCGCTCCGCTTCGGCGGCGTCGGAGCCTGGTACGACGACTTCACCCAGACGACCGACGAGGAGGTCGTCGAGTTACTGCGCCCTGACCACAATTGAGACGCCCGCGCCGCGAGACCGTGCCGGCGCCGCCAAGGCCACGAGAATCGTTGTCGTGCCACCCTGGCTTGTCATCGCACCGGCCGGCAGACCAACGGCCCACGCCGGCTGGACTCGCTCGTCGTTCCGTCGTTGTGCTGGAAGGCCAAGCGTGCACGGTAGGCGAAATGGCCTCGCTTGGGACAACGACGGTCGAAGGTGATGTATCCCGGTGCGCGCTCGATGCCGTCGAAATCGAAGTCGAAGCTGAAAAGCGAGACCGGGACCCCCGCAACAATCATCAGCGTTTGGGGGATCTTGAAGTCGAGCCGGTAGGACCACCTTCGTCCGCGCAGCCGGTGCAAGTCGATCGCGACAGGCTCCTGCACCAGCGCCGGACGGTAGAGGGTCATGAATGCCCAGACACGCCGTGCGCCGCCGTTGACGAACTCGTAGTCGGCATGGCCGAATCCGTCGACGATCGAAGCAGAGGCGCCATCGAGCGCGATGCCGTGACTAGGCCTACCCACGATCGAACCTCGAGGGCAGGCGTCTACGCTCCGATAACGACTGACGACTTTCGCCGAGCAGGAGGGGAGCTCGCCTCCGCGCAGCGTGATTCCACGTGGGAGCCACAGGCTCCCACCAATCACCTGAGCCGGCTCGCTGCCATCGGGCTGGATGTGGCCGATCGAGCCGCTTAACGCGACGCTACGAGCATCGAGCTTCGTGACGTGCTTCCCGATCTTCAGCGTGAAACTCGGCTTGAGCTCGATCGGCGGCTGCTGACCGCTGGCGGGAGCGACGACGGGAAGCGACAACGCACATGCGCACAGCCCCAACGCCGCCCTCTTACGGAGAACCCTCATTCCCACCAAAGCGAGTCTCGCACGGATGTGTGCGAGAAAACAAGTCCGACCCGCGCGGCCGGCTAGACCTCGACCGGCTCCGCGACGCCCGCGCCGAGCCAGCGTACGCGGTCGGCGACGCCCGCGGCGGCGAACTCGCGCTCGGCGTCTGCCCGACCCTCGCGGAAGTGCTTCCAGCCCTCGTAGTGGATTGGGAGCAGGGTCTTGAGGCCGAACTCGCTGGCGACACGAGCGGCCTCCTTGGCGTTCATCGTGTAGCGGGCGGGGCCGGAGATCGCGAAGCGGACGCCGCCGAGGTGGATCAGGGCGGTGCCGACGTCGAAGCGCTCGTTGACCTCGGTGACGCCGCGGTAGTAGACGGTGTCGCCGGAGATCCAGAAGGCGCCGTCGCGCTGGCCCTCCCACTCGAGCATGAAGCCGATCACGTCGCCGACGAGGGGATGGCTGAGCGGCGGGCCGTGACGAGCCGGCGTCGCGGTTACCTTGATCGGCGGGCCGCCGGCGGCCTGGAGCGTGGTCGCCGCCCAGGGGTCGAGGCCGAGCGCGTTGCCGCGCAGCCGGCCGGCGCCCGAGGTCGTCGTGACCACCGTCCCCACCGACGGCAGCAGCGCCCGCCCCGCCGGATCGAGGTTGTCGGCGTGGTGGTCGTGGCTGAGCAGCACGGCGTCGATCCGCCCCAGCGCATCCGGCGCGATCGCCGGCGCGTCGAGCTTCTCCGACCCCGTTCCGAGCCCGAAGCTGTACTTGCCGCCGGGCGGGTCGAAGACGGGGTCGGTCAGCAACCGCAGCCCGCCGACCTCGATCAGCGCGGTCGGGCCGCCGATGTACGTGATCTGGATCTGGCTGCTGCCGGGGACGTCGCTCACGCGACTGACGCTACCTCGGGCTCCTCCTTGCCGTCCAGCCCCTGGACCAGATGGCCCTCGAGCGAGACGTTCGGCAGGATCCGGTCGAGCCAGCCCGGCAGCCACCAGGCCTTGTCGCCGAGCAGCGTCACCACCGCGGGCGCGATCACCAGACGGACGATCAGCACGTCGATCAGGATCGCCGCGCCGAGCCCAAGCCCCATCATCTTCCCGATCACGTCCGGCTGGCTGACGAAGGCGAGGAAGACCGCGGCCATGATCAGGCCGGCGAACAGGATCACCTTGCCGATCCGTCCCATTCCGTGGATCACGCTGGCGCGCGGCGCGTCGCCCTCGTTGTAGGCCTCGTGGATCCGCGAGAGCAGGAAGACGTTGTAGTCCATGCTTAGCCCGAAGAGGATCGCGAACATCATCACCGGGATGAACGAGACGATCGGGACGCCGCTGTCGACGCCGAGCAGGCTGGCGCCCATCCCCTCCTGGAAGACGGCGGTGACTACGCCGTAGGCGGCGACGATCGACAGCAGGTTGAAGGCGGCCGAGGCGAGCGGGACCCAGATCGACCGGAACGCCACGATCAGCAGCAGCACCGACAGGCCGATCACGACGGCGATGAACAGCGGCAGCCGCGAGGCGACCTTGTCCGAGAGGTCGTCGAAGGTGGCGGTGTTGCCGCCGACGTAGACCTTCAGCGGCGTGCCGGCGACGGCCGCCGGGATCGTGTCGGAACGCAGCCGCTCGAGCAGGTCGCTGGTCTTCGCGTCCTGGGGCGCTGTGGTCGGGATCGCGAAGATCGTCGCCATCTCGCCGTCGTCGCTCGGTGCCGGCGGCGCGACGCTCTCTATCCCCGGCGTCTCGCGCAAGGCATCGGCAAGCTCGTCGAGCTGACGCTCGACGTCCGGATCGGACTTCGGCGTGTCGACCGCGAGCAAGAACGGGCCGTTCGAGCCGGCGCCGAACGCCTCGTTCTGGAGGTCGTAGGCGATCCGCTGCGTCTTACCCTCCGGCTGGTTGCCGTCGTCGGGCTGGCCGAGGCGCAGCTGGGTGACCGGGAAGGCGAGTACGAGCAGCAGCGCGACGGCGGCGCCGATCGCGACCCACGGCCGGCCGCTGACGATCTCGCCCCAGCGCGAGAAGAAGGGCGAAGGCAGCACGTGCTCGGGCTTCCTCGGCTTCAGCCAGCGGGCAAGCGCCCCCATCATGATCGGCAGGATCGTCAGCGCCGAGACCACGACGGCCCCGACCGCGAGCGCGGCGCCGATCCCCAGCTTGCCGATGAACGGGATGCCGACGACCAGCAGGCCGGCGATCGCGACCATCACGATCAGGCCGGCCGCGACGACCGAGGCCCCGGAGGTGGCGGCCGCCTTCGCGGACGCGTCGCGCGTGCTGTCGCCGGCGGCGACCTGCTCGCGGTAGCGGCCGATGATCAACAGCGCGTAGTCGATGCCGGCGCCGAGGCCGAGCATCATCGCGATCACCGGCGCGAACTCCGGCAGGCCGAGCGGCTTGGCGAGCGCGGCGAGCAGCATCTGGCCGGTCATCACGCCGATCAGTGCGCCGACGAGCGTCGCGAACATCGCGGAGAGCGAGCGGAACAGCAGTGTCAGCAGGACGATCGCGATCAGCACGCCGATCAGCTCGCCGACCGGCGCCTCCTGCTCCGAGGCGACGTCGACGACGACGCCGCGCATCGAGACGTCGACACCGGCGGACTCCGCCGTGCGGGCGGCGTCCTCGAGCGCCTCGCCGTCCTCGCGCTCGATGTCGTCGGGCTCGACGTCGTAGCGGACGTCGACGGCGGCGATCCGCCCATCGTCGGACATCGCCGCGCCCTTGGCGAACGGGTCGCCGAACTGCTCCACGCCGGGCAGATCGCGGACCTTCGCGACCGCTCCCTCGATCGCCGCGCGCCGCTCCGGCTCGTCGAGCGTGCCGCTCTCGACGCTGAAGACGACTGTCGAGTCGGCACCGGCAAACGCCGGGCTGTGGTCGCGGAAGAGGTCGAGCGCCTGCTGCGACTCGGTTCCCGGGACGTTGAAGTCGTCGGCGGCCTCACCGCCCGCGCCAGCCGCGGCGCCGAGCAGAACGATCGCGAGCACGGCGACGACCGCGCTGCGCTTCCAGTGGTGGGTGATCGTGCGCGCCAGGCGCGCGAGCAGAAGAGACATGGACCTCGCGAGGATCGGGGAGGAGGCAGCGGACGAAACTAGCAGGGGCGCTCGCGCAGGCTCGCGCAGGATTGGCCGCGCGCGCGTGGTACTAGCTCTGGATGGAGTCGACGGCAGCCGGCAGGCCGACACGACGGCGGATCGACGTCAGCCCGACGGCGCGAACCGTGCTGACCGTCGCGGCGATCGTCGGGATCATCTACGTCGCCTTCCTGCTGCGCCACGTGCTGCTGTTGGCGATCCTGGCCGTCTTCGTCGCGGTCGCGCTGAGCGCGCCGGTCAACCTGCTCGAGCAGCGGCTACGGCTGCCGCGCGCGCTCGCGATCCTCGCTGTCTACGCGGTCGTCGCCGGCGTGCTCGTGCTGATCGGCCTACTGCTGCTCCCGCCGCTGATCGACGAGTTCACATCCTTCCTGCGCGCCGTCCCCGGCTACGTGCGCCGGCTCCAGGAGTCCGGTCTGATCGAGCGCTGGGACGACGAGTACGGCTTCATCTCGCAGCTCGAGGGCGAGGCCAAGCACCTGCCGTCGATCGTCGGCGGCGCGCTGTCGGAGCTCGAGACGCTGACCGTCGCGGCGATCGAGCGCGTCGTCGAGCTGATCGCGATCCTCGCCGTCGCCTTCCTGCTGCTGCTCGACGCGCCGCGACTGCTCGGGTTCGTCTTCCGCGAGGTGGCGCCCGACGAGCAGGCGGCGCGGCGGATCGCGCGCGAGACCTCGTCGGCAGTCGGCGGCTACGTCGCCGGCGTGTTCGCGGTCGCGGCGCTCGCCGGAATCGTCTCGTTCGTCGTGATGACGATCCTCGGCATCCCCTACGCCGTCCCGCTCGCCGTCCAGATGGCCTTCTTCGCGATCCTGCCGCTCGTCGGCTCGACGATCGGCGCGTTCGTGATCGGCATCGTCGCCGCCTTCCAGGGCGTCGAGATAGTCGTGATCTGGGGCGTCTTCTGGATCCTCTACCAGCAGACCGAGACCCACGTCCTCGGCCCGCTCGTCTACCGCAAGGCCGTCGACATGAGCCCCGCGCTGGTCATCCTCTCCGTGATGGCCGGCGCCACCCTGCTCGGCGTCCTCGGCGCCCTGCTCGCCATCCCCGCCGCCGCCACGATCCAGATCCTGATCCGCGAGTGGTGGCGCGCGCGCAAGCCCGTCGAGCCAGCTTTGCGCTGACTCGGAGCCGGATGACTCCGCAGTTACGCGCACCGGCGAAGCAGGCCCGAAGAAACTGGGCAGCGAGTAAGGGATGGAGGCGTCGCGACCAGCCACATCCGTGCGCTCTCGCACTGGATCGAGTGCCGCCCTGGCGATCGTCGTGGGGCTGTTGGCCCTGCCCGCGGGGGCGGCGGCCGGACCGGTCGAGGAGATCGCGCAGCGGGTCGCCGAGCCCGTCGGCCAGTCGGTTGATCGGGCTGACGCCACCCTCCCTGCCGTCCGCCAGACGGTAGAGCGGTCGACGGCTCGAGTCAGGCCGACCGTCGCGGCGATCGCGAGCGGCGAGCCGGTCCGATCGACGCTGCGGTCGGCGACGACATCCGTCAGCCAGGCAGCGCGACCGGCCGCGACAATTGGACAGCTGGCGGCCGGCGTTCCAAGCAGCTCGTCGCCAAGTAGACATGCCGTAGGCCACCCGGGCGTTGGCGGCATCGACCGCCACGCCAGCCATCGCTCCGGCAGCGCACGAGGCGGGACCGTGCAGCCGGCGACCCACGCCGGGTCTCTGCCGCGGGTGGCGCCCACCGACACGATCGCCACAGCCGCCGAGCAGGCCCGCTCCGACGCGTCCTCAACCTCCGCGTCGGGCGACGGTGGCCTCGACATCGGGCAGCCGCCGTTCGGATTCGACGGCGGCGGCAACGCGCTCGGCGGACCGGCCGGCATCGCGCTGCTGGCGCTGCTCGGACTGATCGCGGCGATGCTCACACTGATCCCCCGCTTCTCCACACGCTTGCTCCACATGTCGCCGGCCCGCTGGGGGCTGGTGGCGTTCCTCGTTCCGATCGAACGGCCCGGCTAACTCGGCCGACTGTCTGTCTGCAGTTCGACCGACACCGATTGGAAGGAGCACACCATGAGACGCAGCGCAATCGCGCTGGGTGCGAGCGTGCTCGCACTAGCGCTCCAAGCAACGCCCGCGGCCGCCCAGACGGGTGACCCCGGGCATCAGATAGGGGACTCGACCGGAGCCGCCCAAGTAGGCACCGCCCAGGTCGACGCCCCGGTAAGGGTTCTAAGCGACGGCGACAACGCCGAGCCGGCGGGCGTCACGGCGGCGCCGCAGGACAGCGGCGACTCGACCGCCAGCGGTCAGGTCAGCGCAGCCGATGTGGACGCACCGGTCCGTGTCCTGAGCGACGGCGAGAACACAACCGACGGGAACGGCTCGTCGTCGGCCACCACACAGGACGCGTCGGACTCGACGGGTGCTGCCCAGGCGGGTCCCGTGAACGCCGACGCCCCGGTAAGGGTTCTAAGCGACGGCGACAACGCCGGCGGTGAGACGAGTCAGCCGGCGACCGGAGGAACAGGACAGACCGCCGACGACACCAACGGCGGCGCACAGGTCGAGCCGGCGAACGTGTCGGCGCCGATCCGCGTGCTGAGCGACGGGGACGACGGCGTGACCGCCACCACGGCGGACACCCCGCCGAGCGATCCGTCCACGGGCGACGACGGTGGGGCCGGTGACACCGTCCCGGCCGTTGGCGGAGCTCCGGGCGACACGACACCGGCGGTTGACGAGCTGCCGGCACTGGACCCGGTCACCGACGCCGAGCCCGGCGGTGACGGCGGCACGCTCCCCGACAGCGACGAGTTGCTGCCGGTGAGCGACGTGGCCGGCGACAGCACCGAGGGCGAGCTGCCACTCACCGGACTGACGGTCGCCAGCCTGGTGCTCACCGGGATAGCGCTGTTGACCGGAGGCAGCGGCGCGCTGCACTGCATGCCAAGCAGGCACTGACGAGCAGAACGGCCGCCGGCGACCCAGCCGCCGGCGGCCGCGCTTGCCCCGAGCGCGCTAGCCGATGCAAACCTGGCACAAAGCCGTCACGCCACCAGATCCTGCTGTGGGTAACGCCGCCGTAGCTTCGGCGGCTTGGGCCACAAGCGGGACATCAAGCAGTTCAAGCAGGCATGTAGAGAGGCCCGAGTCGTCGATGACCTGATCTACAGGGCCAGCAAGGACTTTCATGCCGCCAAGCGCCGCGGCGAGGTGACGCAGCATATGAGCTACGGTGATCTTGTGACCTGGCTGAGAGAATGGAGGCGGAGTTGATTCAGGCGACAGTCGATCCCAACAAGGAACTTGTCGACGTGCTCACGCGCTTTCGCGGCCTCATCGAGGATGCACACGACGCATATCCGGATGTACTGCATCTAGAGGTCCGCGACGATATGGGTGGGCTTTGGCTGTTCGCGACCCAGGACGCGACATGGTCGCCACGCGATCCATCCGCCTTCGCAGGCTTAGCGGTAGTTGGCGCGTCAGTGGACGTTCGCACCGGCACGTTGACGTGTGAGCTCTCCAACGGATCTCTGTTCACCGTCCTCCCCGCAGCGCAGGAGGCGCCCGACGACCCGCCAAATTGGGAGCTCTTCACACCCGATGGCCAGATGCTCGACTACGGCCCGGGCCTGCGCTGGCGTCTCGTCGACGCAAGCGGACTCGACTAGACGCTCAAGCCGCCTCAGCGCCGAGCGCCGCGACCTCGCGGTTCTCGGCGAGGTGGCGCAGCGCCGCCTTCTCGAGGTTGCGCACGCTCTCGGACGAGACGCCCAGTTGGCGGCCGGCCTCGCGCAGCGGGACGGGCTCGGCGCCGTCGATGCCGTAGCGCAGGCGCAGCACCTGGCGCTCGTTCTCGGGCAGCTGGGCGACCGCGCGGCGCAGGCTCTGCGCGGTCAAGGCGACCTCGACCTCCTCGTCCGGCGGCGGCCGGTCCGAGGCCAGCAGGTCGCCGAACTCGGTCTGGCCCTCCTCGCCAACCTGGCGCTCGAGGCTGGTGATCGTGCGCGTCACCGCACGCACCTCCTCGATCTCGCCGACGGTCAGATCGCTGCCGGCGGCGATCTCCTCGTCGGTCGCCGGGCGGCCCTCGCGGGCGAGGAATTGGCGTTCGAAGAGGGCGATCTTGCGCTCGCGCTGGCCGATGTGGATCGGCAGGCGGATCGTCCGCGACTGGTTGCCGAGCCCGCGCTGGATCGCCTGGCGGATCCAGAACGTCGCATAGGTCGAGAACTTGTAGCCACGCCGCCAGTCGAACTTCTCACTCGCCCGGATCAGCCCGAGCACGCCCTCCTGGATCAGGTCGAGCAACGGCAGCTCCTGGCCCTGGTAGCGCTTCGCGAGCGAGACCACGAGCCGCAGATTCGAGTTGACGAGCTGCTCCTTGGCCGGCAGGTCGCCCTTCTCGATCCGCTGCGCCAGCTCGACCTCCTGCTCCTTGGTCAGCAGCGGGTAGTTGCGCAGCTCGCCGAGGAACATCCCGAGCGCGTCGCTCGTCGTAGCGGCCAGCTCGTCGGCCTCGACCATCACCTCAGACGGCTCGTCGACCTCGTCGAACGGTGTCCACTGATCGGCCATGGATTCACCGTACCCCTCCGCGAGCGTGGGCAATCCGTATTTCTCCGCAGGCTGTTCGAAAGCGGCCTAGCCAGCCAGTTCGACCAGCCGGTCGAGGAACGCCGCCTGCGCCTTGACGATGCATGCGCGCGCCTCCTCGATCTCGCGACGCGCCTCGCGGGCGATCGCCAGAAGCTCAGCGTGTGCCTCGCGCCGCTCGAGGAGATTCGTGGTCCCGCGCTCGCGCTCGATGACGAACTTCGCCGAGCGCCACGACGTCTCCATCGGGAGCCGGCCGGCCGATCTCCTCCTCGAACTCGCGCCGCGCGGTCTCGAGCGAGTCCTCACCCTCCTCGCGCTGGCCCTTGGGAATCGACCAGGCGGCGATGTCCTTGCGCGCCCAGTAGGGCCCGCCCATGTGACCCAGCATCACCTCGAGCCGGCCGTCGTCGCCACGGCGATAGAGCAGCAGGCCGGCGCTCTTGATCATTCCGCGGCACCGCCCAAGCCGACGCCACGAGCCGCTGCCCCGGTGAGCAAGGGCGCCGGCCGGTAGCGCTCCTCGCGGTAGTGGCTCCAGAGGCCGTCGAGCGTGTCGAGGACCTGATCGAGCCCGATCCGGCGCGACCACTCGACCGGCCCGCGCGGGTGGTTGAGCCCGAGCGTCAGGCCCGTGTCGACGTCGACGGCCGAGCCAACGCCCTCGCCGATCGCGAAGGCCGCCTCGTTGACGAGCTGGCAGACGACGCGCGCGAGAACGAGGCCGGGCGCGTCGCCGACCCACTCGCTGTGCAGACCGGCGCGTGCGGCAAGCTGCTCGACAGCCGGATCGCGCTCGCCGCACAGCTCGACCAGACCGGCGCCGGGCAGCAGCGAGTAGCCGACCGAACCGCGCGCGCCGAGCACGCGCGTCGAGCAGTCGACCAGGCCGGCGTCGGCGGCGAGCTGCCTGAAGTCCTCGCCGCCATTCGGCGCGGGCGGATCCTCCGGCCGGTACGGCTCACGCGAGTAGTCGTAGTAGCCACGCCCGCTCTTGCGACCGATCCGGCCCGCGGCGACCATCCGCGCCTGGATCGGGTTCGGCCGCCAGCGCGGCTCGCCGAACGACAGCGCGGCGAACGACTGCGCGACCTCGAGGCCGGTGTCGATCCCGACCAGGTCCATCAGCTCGAACGGGCCCATCCGGTAGCCGCCGCCGAGCCGGTAAATCCGGTCGATCGCGTCATGGGTCGCGATCCGCTCCTGCAGGCAGCGCAGCGCCTCGGTGTAGAACGGCCGGCCACAGCGGTTGACGAGGAAACCGGGCCCATCGGCGGCCAGGATCACGTCCTTGCCCATCGCCGCGCCGACTTCGCGTGCGACGTCCAGCGCACGGTCGCTCGTCTGGTCGGCGCGGATTACCTCCAAGAGCCGCATCAACGGCGGCGGGTTGAAGAAGTGCATCCCGACCACGTTCTCGGGCCGCTCAGCCGCGCTCGCCAGCGCCGTGACGGGAATCGACGACGTGTTCGTCGCCAGGACAGCGGCCGGCCCGCAGACCCGCGACAGGGCGCCGAACAGCTCCCGCTTGAGCTCGAGCCGCTCCGGCGCCGCCTCGATCGCCAGGTCGCAGCCGGCGAGGCCGTCGATCGACGGCGCGACTTCGAGCAGCCCGGCCGCGTCTTCGCCCGCGCGCCCCTTCTCGACCCAACGCGCCAACCCGCTCCGCACGCCTGCCTCGCCCTTCGCCAGCGCCTCGGGCAGCGGGTCGTGCAGCACGGTGACGAGACCGGCCGCGCAACCCAGCTGGGCGATTCCCGCCCCCATCGTGCCCGCGCCGGCGACCCCCAGCCGCCAGCTCACGCGCGATCCTCGGGCACGAGCACCACCTCCTGCCAGGGGGCGAAGAGCTCGACTGTCGCGCCGGGAGTCATGAGCATGGAGTCTCGCGCGTCGAGCAGCGCGACGACGGGACTGGCCCCGGAGACCTCGAGCGTCAGCTGACGCTCGTCGCCGAGCAGCAGCGTCTCGGCAACCGTTGCGCTCAGCCGCAGTGCCTGCTCAGCTCCCTCCAGGCGCAGGCTGCGCGGGCGCACCGCAAGCAGCGCCGGCCCCTTGGGATGGGTGGGAGCGGGGCAGCGAACAAGCTGGCCCTGACAGCGGACGTCGGCCGTCCCGTCGGCGCCCACGTCATACGACTCGACCGCCAGCAGGTTTGCGTTGGCGAAGAAGCTCGCGACGAAGCTGCCCGGCGGCCTCCGGTAGAGGTCCTCGGGCGTGCCGACGCCGACGATCCGCCCGTCGCGCATCACGGCGATGCGGTCCGAGAGCGCGAGCGCCTCGTGCTGATCGTGGGTGACGTAGACAATCGTCGCGCGCAAGTCCCGTTGGATGCGGCGCAGCTCCTGCTCCATCTCGACGCGCAGCGTGCGGTCGAGCGCTCCAAGTGGCTCATCCATCAGGACCACCTGAGGGTCGTAGGCAAGCGCGCGTCCAAGCGCCACGCGCTGCTGCTCGCCTCCCGAAAGCTGCCGCGGGTAGCGATCGCCGTAGCCCGCGAGCCGCACCAGTTCGAGCACCTCGGCGACACGGCGCTCACGGTCCGCTCGGGACCAGCGTCGCGCCTTTAGCCCGTACCCCACGTTCTCCGCGACGGTCATGTGCGGGAACAGCGCGTAGTCCTGGAAGACCATCCCCACCTCGCGCTCGGCCGGCGCCATCCGCGCAACGTCGCGGCCCCGGATCGCCACCGTTCCGGCACTCGGAGACTCGAAACCGGCGACGATCGACAACAGCGTTGTCTTGCCCGACCCGCTCGGCCCGAGCAGCGAGACGAGCTCGCCTGGCGCCACGCTCAAGTCGACCTGGTCGAGCGCAACGACCTTGCCGTAGGACTTGGCGACACCGCGCAGCTCCAGCGCCGGCGCCGTCATCGCCGCCGCTCGGCGATCCAGGCAACGCCCATCACCAGCAGACCCGTCCCGGCCATCATCAGCGTCGCGATCGCGGTGATCACAGGACTCGTCCCAAAGCGCGCCGAGTCGAGGATCGCCTTGGGAAGGGTCGTCAGGTCCCCTCCGCCGCCGAAGTTGACCAGCACAGCCTCCTCGAAGCTCGCGACGAAGGCAAGCAACGCGCTCGCGACGATCGCCGGCGTCAACAGCCGGATGGTAATCCCGAGCACGGCACGGATCCTGCTCGCGCCCGCGGTCATCGCGACGAGCTCCAGCGTCGGCGACAGCCGGCTGAGCGCCGCGGTCACGACGATCAGCACCACCGGCACGGCGAGCGTCACGTTCACCAGCACGAGCCCGGCGAAGGTCCCACGCAGACCGACCTGCGCGAGCACTCCGTAGAGCGCGACCGCGAACGCGGCGATCGGGACGATGATCCCGGCTAGGCCGGCGGCGTAGAAGAGGTTGCGTCCCGGCAGCCGGCTGCGCTGGATCGCGAAGGCCGCTGGCACCCCGATCGCGAGCGACAGCGCGGCGACCGTCGCCGAGACCTCGAACGAGAGCCGCAGCGCGGCCCCCCAGGTCGCGTCCTGGAAGAGCTCCCGGTACTGCGTCAGGCCCCATGTGTCGGGCGGGAAGGCGAAGTAGTCGTCACCCGAGAACGAGACGATCACGTTGACCAGGACCGGCACCAGCATCGCGACGACCATCGCCGCCACCAGCGCGATGCCGAGCGCCCGAGCGCCGCGGTCGACGAGCGCCGTGCGCCGCAGGCGCCGCGCCCGCGCGGTCGGGGTGCTCGACGCCGCCATCACGCCGCCGCCCGCCAGCAGCGCGGCGGCGACGACGACGCGCATGTGGGCGGCGACCATGCCAGCCATTGTGGCGG